>CAUQOP010000001.1:0-39380 GCA_963519505.1 uncultured Flavobacteriaceae bacterium
AAAGAAGATGAAAATGGAAAGATTTTTTATGAAAGGGAAATTTATAAGTAGCATACTAGTGCTGTTGGCACTGGCAGACTGCAGCCCCAAAGATAAATATGAATGGAATGCGGGAATGTCTGCACCTAAATATTATGGGAATGGAGGTCCAATGGTAGAGTATTTTTATAAAGGTAAAAGTGTAGCAGGGGCTTCCGCTAATATAGGTTTCTCTCCAGGCTGGGGAGTGACAGCGGGAGGCTATTCTGGAGGAGACCAATACAAGGATATCCCTGATAGTGTGGCTGTCAGCTGGATATGTGCTACCGATAGAATAGAATACAGAGGAGGAGTGCGGCTTCCAAGGGAGCGCATGCTCGAGCTTTTTAAAAATGGGTTCAAGACAGTCTACGGTATGAAGACCACCTACACTTCTATAGTAGCAGGAATGGCTCCTGGAGGAAATGCTACCATATGGCTGCGTGGCTCTGAAAGACTTACAGAAATTATCAGGTTCAAAGCAGAGAATAATGGAATATGGAAAGAACATGATGAAGACTATAACAGATATAAGAAAGAAGTAACTTCTTCAAAAAGTTATATAAATTCTGAAGGTAGTATATTTCGGTATCTTCATGGCGTACCCTATGATGTTTGGGAAAAAGGAGACAAGGAATACGACTATGATATAGGTTTCAGCAGCGAGGGAGGACAAAAAATAAAACCAAATGTTTTTACATTTTACACCAAAGACGGCACATGGTACCAGCCGAGCAAGGGAGATTTGGCTTTTCAGTCTGTAGACTGGCAGGAATGGGGTAAATTTGAGTATAAAGAAAATAACAATCTTATTAAAAAACTAAAACTTCCTGTTGAGATTCATTTTTCGGTGGATTATAATGATGTTCTTTATATGGGGAACATCGTCCTTCCTCAAGATTTCAAGAAATATTTTGAAAACCAAGCCAATAACAGGATAACGATAGGGGTGGAAAAGAATTTAGAAACAGGTATTTTATGGGTATCGGGAAAGAAAGGCTTTCAAAAAGTCATGAGGTTTAAATTAGTAGAAGTTAAAGATGAAGAGCAGCCTTATTTTTATTCCCTGCCTAAAGGATTTAAGATTCCCAAATGGAACGGAAGAACTCCGATTGCCACGCCAGAGTTTGACTACTGGCAGGAGGAGTAGGGTGTAGTATAGAGAACATAGAACATTTTATAAATAATTACTATGGATATATTAAAGTTATAATAATATCATTTTTCCTTGCTCTCTTTTTCATAAATAGAAAATGCAAGAAAAATAAAGAAGAAAGACTGAGACAAAATAGAATTGCCGATAGACCATTAAAAAACACATATTCAACTTTTTCCTGTTAATAATCAGGGGAATACATGATATTTAGTAAAAAACTCTACAAAAGGTATTGTGTTTCAGATTTTTATTTTTAAATTTGGTTTTGTTTGAAATTTGAATAGATTTTAAAAAATTTTTATATGTTATCAAGTAAAGGCATTGGAGGAAATGAAGTTCCATTAGATGCGAGTGAAGCCATCTTTGAAATTCCTCAAAACAGAACACTTCTAGCACAAAAACTTACAGCAAATGACCCTGTAAAGCCAGAATTAGTGGAAGGGTTAAACTCCATTGAGGCGGTTTTCAGTCATTTTAAGCCAGAAATCAAAGTAGATTTTGAAGATGCTAATGGAGCTGTAAAAATGGAAAATCTTCAGTTTAGAAACTTGGGGGATTTCGGTACAAAAGGAATTACTGCTCAAAGCAGTTTTTTAGCTGGACTAGAAACTGAAAAAGACCAATACCAAAAGATTATCAAACAACTAAAAACTAACAAAATACTGAAAGCAGCTTTGGAAGATCCAGAAGCAAAGAAAGCTTTGTTTGATACCCTGCAAAATCTCATCAAAGAACTAGATGGGAATAAGTAACACACTCATTTTTAATGTTTAAACTATTATGGCAAAAGAATTACAACAAGCATCTTCTGCTTCTGAAAATATTTCACAGAAATTTAGTGATGAAACTCAAAAATCAGCTCTTTCTATTGAGAAAAGCCTTGAAAAATTGGCTCGCTACGGTGGATTTGATTTATTAGAAACCTCCATAGAAGGGGTGCAGAACATCAACCCTGATAGAAAAGCTAGAAGAAAAATTTTCCTTACTGAAAAAGGGAAAGAAAAAGAGCGTGAAACTTTGAAAAAAACGCTTGAGCTTTGGGCAGATGTCATTAGTAAGAATGATGTACTGACAGATATGGTGGCTGATTGCGAAGACCAAAGAAAGTCTGCTGAAGACCTTCTTTCTAAAAACCTTGCTAGAGCTATAGAAATTACTAAAGAACTAGAAACTAACTACCGTACCATAGGACTTTTCTACAAGAATACAGAAGCTGATAAGGTTAAAAATATTACGGTAGTAAACGCTACTTTAGATCAGTTAAAAGACTTGGACAACACTCGTTTTATTGATACTATCCATGCTGAACTTTCTAACAATTATGATAGATTAGACCTAAAAGATAACTATGGAATTTTGGTTATTCCAGGATATTTAGGATCTAATAAAGTGGTAGAAAAATGGGCAAAAATTGCTCACGAAAACAAAGTAATGCTCGTTACCGATTTCGAACATTTAGATGAACCTGATGATGTTATGGAAATGTTTGATCAAGCTTACCTAACGGGAGGAGATATTTACAGAGCTAATGTTCTTATGACTTGTAACTGGCTGGTAGGTAGAGGAAGATTTGAAGAAATAGATGAATTGGAAGATCTTTTTGTTCCACCTTCTGCTGCTTTAGCAGGGAAAATATATAAAACTCTAATGTCCCAAGTTACTGCTGGGAAAAAATTTGGAGGTATCAATGAAGTGGACGGAGTAAAATTTGACTTAAAGAAAAGTGAAATTGCCAACCTTGAAAACTTAGGATTGATTCCTATGGTGAATGAATATGGAAAAGTGATGGCTTTCTCTGGAAAAACACTATTTAATGGAGATAATCTAGGGCTTCAGACCTACTCTGTGGTAAGGGTTTTTGATTATGTTACCAAAGTTTTGATGGATTTCCTTAACCGAAGAGCATTTGAAAACTTCACTGCTGTAACCAGAAAAGAAATTATGAATCAAATTGTAAGATTCTTGGACAGCATCACAGGACCTGGAAAACTGATAGAGAACTTCGAAATCCGAAGATTTGAACAAGATCCTGTTCAAAAAGACAGAGTTCATCTTGATATTCATATGAAACCTTATTTCCCTGCAAAAAATTTCCTTATTAAAATGGATGGGCATAAAGGTGATGAAGGAAATCAATGGGAAACAGAATACGAACAAAAATAAAATATACCATTTTATAAAAGAGCGGAAATTAGTTTTTCCGCTCCTTTTTTGTTATTTTAATTTGTTATATTTTATTTATTATATGTAGTATATATGATACAAAACAACATGTACTTTATATACTACATCGAAAATATAAGTATATAATTATTTGTTAATCAATCTATAAGGGTAGATGTTTGCTGAATTTTTTTCTAGATAAAGTAAAAAACTATCGCACAAATATTGCCATTCAGTTTCTGATAAAGGAGGTTGAGAACTCTGATTTCTAGTAATATAAATATCTATTGTACGGGTAAATCCACCTTTATTAGAAACCTCTTTTTTGGTTCCTTTTTTTATTTCTATTCCTGAAATAGTCTGTTTAAAATGTTTATTTCCAAAATTTTTAATATCTGCAGCTGTAACTATTCGTCCTCTACTGAGCATAGAACTTCGATATTCTAAGATTTTATCTTGAACAGATAAACTTTTACGCCCCCCAAATGAAGACTTTAGCATTACTGCTTTTGAAAATGACAAAGACTTACTATTATCAATCTCTAGGTTTGTTCCTGGTTTAATATCATTACCTTCCTCACCTGTTGTCAACCAATATGAAATATCACATGAAAGAGCGTCTCCATTAGCAGATGAAATAACAAGGTAAGGATTACTTGCTTGAACAAAATTTTTCTCTTTAGAGAGCTGCTCTAATGCTGCCACATTTTGCTGAATACTTCTGAGAGTTTCTCGTGTCATATCTCCACCAATACTTGAAAAAGCAGCTGATTCATCTTTTATCAGTTCCAGAAGATATTGTAATAGTTCTGAAGCATTTCTTTGGTCAAATCTTGCCACTCCTCCTCGCCTAAGCACAACATTTATTCTTTGATTATCATTTTTGAGGTCAAGTCTATCTCCTTCATCATTTTTTACATAATCTAAATCTAGAAAATGGTCATCTGATTGTATAGAAACTATATCGAGCTTTCCATTCATTCTTCGAAATAATCGTGTATTTTTTATATTTACAACAGGGAAACAGTTTAAGTTAAAACTTACATTTTCAAACACCTCACTAGTAAGCATCTCCGAAAATTCTAATTTTAACCATATAATATCTTCTGCATCAGATAATTGATGTTCAGGAAAATTCTCTCTAAAAATAATAGGTTTCTCTGTCTGTTCCGCAAGAGATATTTTTTCCTTCAAAGTAAAAAAATAAGGCTTATAAAAATCATTTATTTCACTATAAATTTGTGATAAATAATGATAATTTTTAGATATAATCCCTTCTAAATCAATATTTTTTAGTTCTACATTATACCCCTCTTCAAATTGCATTTCCTTATCTCCAAAATAAATTTTGGCTTGTTTAAGATGATAAAAAAAGAATTCTTTTTGATAAGAATTATTGATATCAATATAAAATTGTAGATTTTCTATATTTTTTTCTTTAAAACAACGGATTCCCAACCATAATTCGCCAGATTTTAATGGGCGATTTGCTCTGCCAATCCTTTCTGTAAAAAAATAACTTTCTATTTTATTTAAATCATTTCCAAAGGCAATATACTCAACCTTTGCTTTATGTAGTTGGGCTTCTATTGTTGGAGAAAAATAAATATCTTTGAGGGTGTTCTCAGAAGGATTAAATATATTTACAATATTTTTAGTTGTTTTAAAAGAATCATACAAAGATAGTGAAGGATTGTCTTCTTGTGGTTCTACTTGGACCAGTGAATAAGCTGGATGAACTCCTAATATATTCTCTGGAAATAAAAGTTCTAGAATGCGCTCTATCATACGAGAATTAGAACTTTCCAAAGCGAAACCCAAACGCTCCAATTCAGATGCTATAGCAGATAATAATAAACCTACTATTGGATCAAAAGAATTTTCCGATTCTAATTCATTATATCCCCATAATCGCGATGCTCTGCGCAATATTCTATCCTTAATCCTGTCTTGATTCATATTGTTTTTAAAACTAAAACAAAAATAAATATTTATTTTTTAATTTTAAATCATATTTAATCATTTATATAAAGTATAATAAATACCAAACAATATATAAATAATATAAAAATTAACTCTTTAAAGAAAATCCTATCCTAAGATAAATGATCTCTTCTTGGACTTTTATTTATATTTATTAACTTTTATTTTCCTTTTAAAAATAAAAAAGACTTTTATTATATTTTAATATACTTTTAAGAAATCCGTTTATTCCCTTGTTTAAGGGCGATAGAGCTCGTTTTGAAGGGAGTGGAATTCCGAAAATAGGAGAGTGGAATTCCGAAAATGAGAGGAGTGGAATTCCGAAAAACCCTTGTTTTCAAGGAGAGTGGAATTCCGAATAAAGTATTTTTAGAATTTTTTAGGGAGTGGAATTCCGAAAATGAGAAAATTTTGAACTCCTTAGGGGAGTGGAATTCCGAAAATGAGCGTTTTTCTCGTTGTTTTTTTCTCATATTTGAAGATTAGGGAGTGGAATTCCGAAAACGGGAGGAGTGGAATTCCGAAAATAGGAGAGTGGAATTCCGAAAATGAGAAAATTTTGAACGCTTTGGGGGAGTGGAATTCCGAATTATTTATCATTTGTATATTATCTTTATTTTTTAGAGTATTTTGGGATATCCTTCTGGAAGTATTTTCCCTGTATGAGTTTGTCTATACAAAATAATGATATATTCCTGAAATTTTTGTAAGAATGATTGACCAATAAATTCTGTTGCTTTTTTGCCATTTCTTCTATTATTTTTTACAAACTCCTTATAAGCTTCTTCTAATAAATTTCTGCTGTTTACTATATTTTTATAATGATAAGCAAGGTGGGTCATTTCATTTTCTGATAATTGATGTCTTCTTATGAAATATCGTAATCTTTGTCTCACCAAAGTAGCATCTTGGGTCTCTTCAGAAATGCTATCATCTTGGATTCTTTTTGTAGCATATGGTTTTATATGAATTCTATTCTTGTCAATGCTATAATTAAATGATGTTTGATTATACCTATCTAGATTCTCTCTTATTGGTTTCAAAAATTTACTGCAAAAATCTTTAGTTGTAGAGTAATTTATTCCAAACTTTTCGTTAAAAGTCTCTAGTTTCAAAGTAGTTCCTTCATAAGGTATTTTTGCTAGCCAAATTGCGAAAATAACATGTTTGTTATTCCTAATATTATAAACTAAATTATATAATGTTGGATTATATTCAGGAATTACAATAAGTTTTTTGAGCCAATAACTGCTGATTAAGAAAGAAGTATACCCGCGCTCATCATAAGTAGGTGCGGTTATAAGGCCTCCAAAGGTCTTAATTTCCTTGCCTTTAGAATTTATTGAGTTATACCAACCCATTTTAAATTTTGTAAGAAATTCAACGGCTTCTATGACTTGCTTGGAACTTCCACTTGGAGAAATTAAACTGTTTTTAATTTTCATTGAAGCAAATGTATTATGCTCTGACTCAAATTCTTCCTCAAAAAGAGACAACTGCATTGGTCTGTCTTGTGGTCGAAGCTGTTCATTTCTCAAATCTGCTGCAATATTAAATATCGCCCTAAGAGCATTAATAGGGATGTCTACTGCTTTATTATCTTCAAATAAAAAATCATCAACAAAACTATTCCCTAGTCTAATAATTTCGGTTTGGGTCAAGTTTTTGTAACTCTTTCGGACTATTCTTTTCTCGTTATCTTTCATATTTTTTTATTACCTTTGCAGAGCAAGAAGAGATTATTTATCTCAAAATAAAGCCTACATTACTTTTAAAGTTTTGGAGGCTTTTCTTTTATGGATAATCTACTAGCGGATGACTTTGCACTGTGTTATTCTCCTGCTCTATGATATCAAATTTTATTTTGCCGAAGCCTATTTCCTCTCTTTCAATTTTATGTTTTTTAGATAAATAGTATTGGTATAAATCTTCTTTACCTTTTTTTATTGACTCTTCATAAATCCATTTATAAATAGTTATTTGATCTGATTTCACCTCCAAAATTTGGCTGTTGGCAATAAAAACATTGCGAATAATGGTAAAATTATTCCTTTCATAAGGAATTGGAATAAAATATCCCGTTCCTTTTTTGTTCTGAATAGAGTTTAGATAAAGTCTTATAATTTCTTTTTTCTTTATCATCAAAGGATTTCTAAAATTCCCCACTATTTCATGTGTTTTTTTTCGCCTTACATTATAATAAAGCCATTTTTGTGCATGAGAAAATTTATCTTCAATAAATCTATGAAACTTAAACAGACCAGTATTAATATTGTGATAAACCACAACCTCTCCTGTACTCAATTTTACTGCTGCTTCATAAGATTTATTTGTCATATCTACTAAAATTTATCCTTGTATTTTGTTTTCAACTCCTGTACTATTTCTGAAAATAGTTTCATTTGAGAAAAATCTAACTCCCCTTTTGTAAAAATGGTATAAAAATGATAGTTTTTTAAGTATTCAGAATCTTCCTCTGTCAGATAAGTGGATGTTATTTTCACTTCTCCAGGATTTTCCCTTCTTCCTGGTCTATACCTCACATTGGCTTTTCTTTGTTCCATCTTCCCTTTTGTCTGACGGAGTAACTCTATTCCATCACTTATAGCTTTGGCATTGGTATATTCCAAGTTTTCATTTTTTACAATCTCATATTTTACGAATTCTTTAAGCCATTCCCAATCTGCTAGATAAATCCTAAAGCCATATTTAACCATTTTAGGTTTTTCTTCTTCTGGTTTTGAATCCAATATATCTAATTGAAAAACATTGTCCATTTTATCCTTCTATTTTCTTTATAATTTCTTTAACTAACTGTTTATAATCTTCACTTGCTCTTGATAAAGGCGCAACCTGAAAAATAGTTTTTCCTTCTTTTTTAGCATTTTCTACATTTACATCTTGCCGAATATAGGTCTCCAAAAAATACTGTCCTGCTTGTTGTTTTGCTAAATCACTATATACTCTAAAATTTTTAGTGTTAGTAAGAACTTTATTGAAGAAAAAACCTAAAAATTGTAACTTCGGATTATAATTATCTATAATTCTTTTTACTGATGGTAATAATTCATTAATCCCTTCAATAGAATACTCCTCTGCCTCAATTGGTGAAAGTACATAATCTGAAGCACAAAGTGCAATTTCTCCCAAACCCACTCTGCCACTTAATGGACGAGGCGGACAATCTATTATAATGTAATCCAAATTCATTTTACTAGATAATATATCTATCATATCTTTCAAGACTGTTCTTTTATAATCTGTCTCCTCTACCCCTCTATCTCCTGCTAATATGAATAAACTTTCTCCTTTTTGTGTCAAACGAAAATTACCTGTCTTCTCAATAAAATTTTTAACCGTATAAGGAAAATCTTTTGGTATCTTATATCCAATTGACAAATTCCTTTGTGAATCAAAATCTATAATCAAAACGCGCTTTTTCATTTCTGCAAACGACGCTCCTAAATGAATAGATGTTGTGGTTTTTCCTACACCTCCTTTTTCAGTAATGATAGATATTACCTTCATAAATCTTCCTTTTTTTCAAATCACAAATATAATAATTATTTTTAATATAAAAAATAACATACTACAAATACTACTTATAACAAATTTAATTTAAAATATAAATATTATTTATAGTTTATGTTTTAATGTACTTTATATAATAAATATGATTATTTATTTTGACACTGAAAAAAAAACTTGTTTTTTTTCTCTATTTTATATTTAAACTCTTCTAAAATACATTGATTTTATCCCTAAACAACATCGTTTTTAACGAAAAAACAAGGGTCTTTCTCAAAATATAAAATCTAAATAACTGGTTATCAAGTGTTTAATATTTAAAAAGTAGGTTTTTTTCTCATTTTTTGTGAATTTATCACATAGCCGCCTTATTTCATTCTACAATTGCAGTTTTAGAAATAAGTGAAATATGTAATTAATCTTTATGATCCCTATTTTAAATTCATTATTTTTAATTATTTTTGTGTCAATGGTTTAATTTTATTAAAATAATGAATTTAAAGTATCTACATTTTATTTTATTCTTTTTTGGGGTAATGGGACTTACAAATTGTAGCTCAAAAAAATATATTTCAGAGGTTCCTTATCGATATTCTTCTGAAGAGGAATATCAAGCCATAAACACTGAGAAAACAGTCATAGAAAACCAATATACCAATGTTGATGACAACCCTGAAAAACTTGATGATAAAAAACTTCGTCTTAAGGAAAAATATGCTGTTTTATTTGGAGTAATGCCCAAAGAGATTAAAAACTATGATTTTTATACATACATAGACCCTTGGCTAGGCACACCTTATCGTAAACAAAGTCTTGAATTACAAAAAGCTGTGGACTGCTCTTATTTTGTACAGGCCTTATACAGTGATGTTTTCCAAGAGACCTTTCCAAAAACCCCTGATGGAATTTTCCGTTCCAAAGCGCTGCAGCTTTTTACAGGAAGAACTTTTTTACAAGAAGGAGATTTGATTTTTTTTAGATATGATAAACACAAACCTATCTCTGATGTTGGGATTTATCTCCATAATGACAGAATTTTAGCCTGTTCGAATAACGAACTTAATATTTTTAACTTTAATAATGAATACTTTCAGCTAAGATACATCGCAGCAGGAAGGTTAAAGCCTAAAGAAAAATAACTATCAAATTTTAATTTTATAAATTAAAACATCTAATCCAAGTCTTTATCTTATGTCCGAAATTTCTTCTTTAATTCAATCTGTTTCCGAAATTTCTGCCGATATCCGTGCAGAAGTTGTAGTTGGTAACTTATTAGAGAGTGGTAGTCTTTCAGAAAACCAATACATCGTGCATAAAGAAGGACAGTTTGCAAGAACATACCGCCGTGATATTCTCAGTTCTGAAGAAATAGATTTTGACTTTGACACTGTTTCATTTTTAAGGTTGAATTTATCTCGTGATAGTATTTATGACACCTTGCCTCAAAATATGGTTCACAGCATTCAAAATGACACCCCTGGCAAAGGAGTGGATACGATGATAAAGGAATACAGGCTACAGCAAGAACAGCAGAAACAAGCTAGAGCCTTTTTTCAGCCTTTTGAAAATGAGATGTTTGCATTTGGTGTGGAAACAGAAATGTTTGAAAGCAAATTCCTCACAAAACTCAATGATACTACAACAGCTGATATTTTTTATGATTTTTGGGGAATGAGTAGAGATTTTCCACCTATTTTAATCTCTAAAATGATAAAAATTCTTCCTTATACTCATAAAATCGTAGGAAATATAGAGTTATCAGTTCAGATTCTTTCTTCTATTTTAAAAGAAAAAGTAGAAATACAAAGAAAAGGATTTTTCAAATATTATGATGAAGAACAAGCAATTACATTAGGAGACTGCCATTTAGGAATAGATTTTATCACAGGACATTCTTATGATGATTATTCAGAAAATTACCAGTTACTGATAGGTCCATTACAAAACTCTCATTTTCAAGAATACATACATGAAGGGAAATTAAAACAATTTGTAGAACTTTTTTGTGAGTATTTTTTTCCATTGGAAATGGAAATCGAACCGCAGATTTTACTACAAGAAAATCAAGAATTATTTGAATTCAATTCTTCCCAACCTTCTATTTTAGGATATAATACCAAAATTTAGTACTTTATTACATTTATCTTTTTAAATTCTTAATACTCAATAAAAAATGACACAGTTAAAGAAATATTTTGAGAATCTTTTAGAACCTCAGGTTCTAGCCATTTTACTGATTGTACTTGCGGCTTGTATTGTCTTAACTATTATTTTTGGACAAAAGGTAAATGGCTTCAAAGAAAACAAATCCAAATTTTACACATATGTTTTTTCTTTGGCTTTTATTTATTCCATTATTGCTTTTTTAGGATTTAATAAATTATTCATGGACAAAGAGTTACATGAATTTATATTTTATCAGGTTTCTTCACTTGTTTTAGGAATTATTCATTGTAGGCTTTATCGTAGTTATCTTCAAAAATTTAATGATGATAAAAAACTTACTGAATATCTTTTTGCTTTAATTGCGGCTTTGTACAGTTTAATTCCTTTTGGGCTGATTTACACTTTATTGAATAGCTCTCAATTTTTGCCTTTAATGCTGGGACATTATCTTTTGTTCTTCGTTCCTACTTTGTTTAATGATACTTTTAACCGAGCGATGAGTATTCCGCCGAGGATTTATAAAACATGGCAGTTTCCACAGAATTACAAACAATTGGCAGGTGTTAGTGATGAAGAAATGCGAGATTTGGTTGTCTTTTCATTTATGATTGACAAAGGTGAATTTTCTGAAAAATATAATGTTTACCGTGCTAAAGGACCCACAAGGCTCGATTTTGGACGGCTTTTTTACAATTTTGTACTGGATTATAATGAAAGACATTCTGAGTCTCCTATCGAAATTGAGGGAAAAAACGGACTTTACAACTGGGTGTTTTTTCTACAGCCAAAATGGTATGAAACTACGAAATACATTGACCCAGAACTGACTTTGTATATGAATGGAATAGAAGAAAACAGTGTGGTGTTTTGTGTCCGTTCTGAGCAGCTGGGGGTGGGAAAGGAAACAAAAGAAGAGGAACAAAAAATAGACTTTGAGTTTAATAGTTATAAGGAAAACAAAAGATCTTCTCAAACCATTAAAAAAGCAAATGACTCACAAGAAACAATTTCATAATAAATTATCCTCTAATCCATTATTTTCAGAAAATGTACAAAACATGTAAAATAGACCAAGGAACTGTAACTCTGAAAGAAATTGCAAAGCATTTTGATTTAGAACCAGATGAACTCCGTTGGTTTCATAATCGTTTTTGTCCATTGGAAGACTTAATTGGCACTGATATACAGCCTCATACTTCTATCATCTACCTCCCCGCCCCTGGAGAAGATTCAGGATATTATAAAAATACAAGAAAGACTAAACTCCTGCTTGATAAAAATTATCATTTACTTTGTCCTCTGTCATTCTCCAAAAAATATGGGATAGAACTTATAATTTCTGGAGATAAAAAAACAAAAATTGCTTACGAAATTGAGGTTCAGAAAAAGAACAAGAACCTTATTCATATTTTTCAGAAAGATGTCTGGGTAGATGAAACTCTACCTGAATTTATTATGGAAAAAATAGCTAGTGAAATAGGAAGTATTTTTTATCCTCTCGAGTTAGAATTGTATGATAATGGTAAATTAAAACTTATCACAAATTTTACTGAAATACAGAACAGATGGAAACAGAAAAGACAAGAATTAGCCTCCTATTACAAAGGTCATTTTATAGAAAACTTACTAAATAACATAGATCAGCAGATAGAATACCGCGGCAAAACCCAAAAGAGAATTTTAAACAATTTCTTCTTTGCTTTTTATTTTATGCCTTTGTACGAAGAGTGGACAGAGGATTATTCCTCTTCCTTCCAGGCAGGACTGCCAATGTTCCCAAAAAAAGAGAGGGTTTTATATGAATTTACATTATCTTTGAATAAAGAAATTTCAGATAATCAGAAAGTTATCATCCTTGCAAAAGGAAAATGCATAGAAAAGAGTAATACTGATGGTATTCTTCCGGCAGAGAATAATGAAAAAACAGAAGGCTCAGCAGAGTTCATCTATAAACTCAATGCGGAAGACAACAGTATTTTTTCTATATTAGGAAAAGTAGATTTAAAACAAGGGGATTACCATCAGAAAATAAACTTTAAATGTTTTGAAATAATATAAATGAAAAGCCATGAGTGAGAAACATCTTGTCTGCCAAGGAGCTGTTTGTCAGTGTATTTTTGGAACTGCTCCTGACACTTTAAAAGTAAAAACTCAGAAAAAGCATTTTATCAATGACTTAGAAGGGGAAGAGAAATTAATCGCTACAGACCAAGATTTAGGAAAAACCTTGGAGAATAACACTTTTGGGAGCTGTGCAAAGTTGAATAACAATCCCTGTCAGGCGATTATTACAGAATGGAGTGGGTTTTATGACAAGGTCACATTGGAAGCCAATGGCGGACATCCGCTCCTAGAAGACAGTAAGGCTACCTGCCCTATTGGTGGAAAGGACTGCATCAGTATAACCCATCATGGGCAGAGCTGTGAGGTAAGCTCTCAAAGCCTAAACAACGCCCGCCCAGAAGTTCTTACTGAGCTGTGTCCGTTTTTTGATTTTACAGACACTGAAGAGAGTGAACAGAATGAAAACGAAGTAAAACTCTAAAAACTGAATGAATAATGAAAATAATAGGCGAAACAGCACCATTAACAGGCAGGGATTACCAGTATAAACTGGTCAATGATAAGCGTGAAAAAGTTGCCGTAAAAGAATGGCAGGTAGTATTAGATGGAATAATATTAAAGACCAACAGTACAGGGGAGTTTGTATTTAATATGAACTTAGCAATGAAGACGCTCAAGATATTAGCATTTACCAGCAATAAAACTTATACACTGAGTGTGTCCGTTGTAATGGGGGCTCCCACTGTCAGCTGGGTAGAATGGCAGGATATTGAAGGGAAGCCATTAAAGGGGCGTAAAGTAGGCTATTTAGATAAAGTTCGGCTGTGTATACAAACACAAAATATTCGTAAGGGAGAAAAACTAACAGTTACCATTTATGAAGACCAATTTCTTGATGGACATGGATTATCCTCTACAACAATGGGAACTTACCAAACGATAGGTGTCAATAAGAATGGCAGGGCTTATTTATTACTTAATAATATTAAAGTTTATAGAGGTAAACTTAATGTTGATTTTATTGATGAATCAGAACATGAATACTATGTTAGAATTGTATATAATAAAATCATTGATATTATAAAAGATGATGTACAGCTCATAGTTCAAAATGAACTGAAACAATATATAAAACCTAAACAAACGAACACTCCTGTAAAAGTAGGTGCTTCTAAACCACCGAAAAAAAACACAAAAAAGGAAGAAGTAGATATAACTTTTAATCTATTTTTTGATGGAACACAGAATAATAAACAAAATACTTTTGAAAGGCATAAAAATTCCGAAGCATACCGAAAATTCAGCAACAAAAAAGATGATAGTTATATGAATGAGCTGTCTAATGTAGCTATTTTAGACGAGATTGCGATAGATTCTAACCATATGCACAAAATTTATAATTGGGGGATAGGTTCTAATGTTAGAGGAAAAGATGAAAAGTCTGTAGTTGGTTTAGCTATAATGGCAGATTTATCAGATATAGGAGATATTCCTAAAGTAGAAGTGGACAAAAGCCTTTTCTCCTCCCTTAAAGGAAGGATAGAATGGACATTTTCAAAAATGGAAAAGATAGTAAAAATAAAATATTCAAAAAATAAAATAAAAACAGCAACTTTTAATATTTTTGGATTTAGTAGAGGTGCGACAACTGCCCGATATTTTATGTCTTTGGAAAACAGAATAAAAACTACTTTACAATTAGATTCTATCCAAAACATTATCTTTAATTTCGTTGGGTTGTTTGATACTGTTGCTTCTTTTGGATTTCTCCACTATAATGATGTGGAGCAGTTGAATCTCACAGCAGTGAGTAAAGCAAAAAAGGTGGTACACCTTATTGCAGCTAATGAATATAGAGAATATTTTGCTCTTTCGGATATTAGTAGCGCAATAAAAAAAGGAGTAGGATATGAACTAGTTCTTCCTGGTGCTCACTCAGATATAGGAGGTGGTTATCCAAAAATAGAGGAAGAAGTAAGGTTTCTGGACAGTGAAGTACACCCCAAAAAGGAATTTACTAAAGAGATTAATGCAACAAAGGGGAAATATATGGAATCAGGCTGGTATACCATACAACAGCTTGAAATAGAAGAAGGATATGTGAGAGAGAGTGGATATGTATGTAACCTGTATGGAAAACGAAAACTTACAAATGAATATCAGTATATTTCTCTAAAAATAATGAAATATTTTTGTGAGAAATATACAAAAATGAGTTTTAATGAATCTGAATTTTCTCGATATCGTGTAAAAAACTCTTTTTTACAACAAATAGAAAAAGAATTATACGAATATGCTATTGCCAACGACAGTGCCTCCAAAAAAATAGCAAGCCCTAATTATAGAGACTTGAAAATATTGAGAAATAAATTTTTACATATCTCACACAAGAAAAATGAACTATTTTTGGATGGACGGCTAAATAATAAAGGAGAATTAGAAAGAGAAATAAAAAAGGGATAAAACGATGCAAAAAATATTAGTAATAATAGGAATAGTGATGAATAGTATAATAGCAAATGGGTGCAAAAAATACCAAGAACCTGAAAATGAGATATATGATGTACTAACAGGAGCAACAGCAGATAGAGGATACTCTATGAATATGTACCACGGATATTTAGAATATGAGAATGATGTTAACCATATTCCTATAGGAGATGGGCATGGTTATCTTAGTACAGGTTTATGGAATAATCATTTTGTAGGCTGGGATAAATATCGTGCTCCAGATTCATTGGATATACGATGGTTATCAATTACAGAAGATAAGTTCTATGAAGGGAAATTCAAATTCTCTGAAGAACTAAAACAGAAAATGAAGACTTTTTCGAAAGAAAAAAGTGTCTTATTGAATTTTGTTCTCTTACCAAAGGGACAGATTTGGCTGTATATGATAGATGAAAATCGAGAATTAGTCCAAAAATATCAAGCTCAGGAAATAAGCGTTTTGGGGCAAGAAGAATTTACTAAACGAGTATTCTTTTATTTACCAGATAGAAATGATATCGAAAGCCGAAAAGAATATATAAAATCTAGGATAAGTGAACTGCCAGCCCAAACCCAGAAAGAAGTAGCAGAAGGGACTATTCCTACAGATTATTGGGAGAAACTAGACAAACGATATTTATGGAATTTCAAAATAACCCCATCTATATTAGGGAAAATAGAAGTGGTAAACAAAGAGAAGGGTTATATCAATTTTCTGAATGCGGAATTATTTAGTTTTAGTGCTTTAAAAAAAGAAAGAGCTATTCCTATCTATATAGAATATGAATCTGCGATAGAGAACAGCTATGAGTTTACCACAAGAATCTATCTTACAGGAGTTCCAGGGAAAGAAGACATGAATTATCTGCCATACGAACAGATGCGGGCAAGAGAGCAGGAATTGATAAAATTATTTTCAGATTTTTATGAAAAAATTGGCAGGAAAGAGTTTGAAATTTATTTGAAACTAGATGACATGTTTATCCCAAAAGGGCTGTATCTGAAACATGGTGAGATAGAACAGAAAATTCCTAATGTATACATAGAAGCCTTTAATGATACTTTTGATAAAGAACTTTACATTGGTGTAATGTAAAAAAAGGAATCAAGTATATTACAAAATGATTTTTGGATTGACTAAAGCGATTTTCTAAAAATATGAAATTTTGATTTGGCAGATATTTCTTCTGTTGCCAAAACTTCGCCAGACAGTGGTAAAAAAGGAGGAATAGAACTATTTTTCCCTGGTGTGCATTCTGATGTAGGCGGCAGCTATGTAGACGGCGCTCCCAATATATCATATAAAATAAACTTTTCTTCTGAGATGGAATTTTTAACAAAAGAGAAAGAAGAACTCATACGGCAAGGCTGGTTCTCTAGCCAGCAAATATCTGTGAAGTATTATCTTACCATACATGGACTCAATAACTATCGTTTAGAGGGAATTAAAAATAGTGTAAGCAACCAGTACAGTTATATCCCGCTGCATATTATGGCTGAATTTGGCAGAAAAAAAGGGGTACAATTTGATAACAATATACTTTATAGTTCATCTAAAATTACTAATAACCCTGATTTCCTTAATAAAGTGAAGAAAATTCTGTGGGATTATAGTTTTAACGGCGGTCCACGCTTGGTTTATAAAGAAAAAGGCACCGAGGCAGAAAATGAACTGATTAGAAAGTTAAGGCTGTACTATCTCCACTGGAACTCTACCTACGGCACGATAGATGATTCCCTTGGGGCTTTCGTAACTGGAAAGGACAAACCTAATTTTAAAAATAGTAAAAGACAACGAGATGTATATTAAAAATTTAATCACTTGTTTCTGCTTGATTTTTTTATTAACCCACTGTAAAGAAAATCCTTTTATGAAAACAGAGAAATATCCTTATGCTGTTACAGCTACAGGTCCCGAAGGTTATCCTATGGAAGTACATATGGGCTACTTCTTGGATGAAAAAGAAGAGCTGATATGCGGTGTGCCTAGAACAGGTTCCTTGAGTGCAGGCTGGCAGGGTGATGCAGCCGAAGGCGGACAAAATGGAGATAAAATACCTGCCTATCTATCCCTTACCTATGTTTCCTATGCAGAAAAGAAGTTCTATAATGTAGAGGCCAAGCTCCCTGCAGAAAAAATCCTTGAAGAATTTAGAAAGGGATATAAACTAAAAAAGTACATGAGTGATGAAACAGAAGACCTGACCTATGGGAAACTAACGGTAGGTATGGCACCTGGGGGAGTGGTTGTCCTATGGCTTTCTGGAAAATCTCATCGCGTAGAAATCTGCAGACTGCAGGCTAAAGAAGTCTTTGTAGACAAGGACGATTTCAGAAGAAGAGTTTTTGAAAATGAAACCCAGCAGGAGTTTTTTGATGTTGCTTATGATTTAGCCCTCTCTGACAGCATAAAACAAGATATCAAAGAAAGAGGGATTCCGTTTGGGCTGTGGGATGAGTATAGAGAAAAATACAACTACCGCTTTACTTTCAGACCTTATGATGACAGAGATAAATTTACTTATATAAATGCTCTATATTATAATGGAGAAGCAGAAGAAATTTTAAAGCCAGACCTTGCCCTAAAAAAATATACTTCCAGAGGTATTCCTTATAGGTGTAATTTTATATTTTTCTCATACAGCACAGAGATTATTTTTAATGACAGAGAGATGATACAGGTTTTCAAAGAACTGAAGAAAAAACACCCTGGCAAGCCTATAGATATTATCCTGACTCCTACTTTTCTATATAACGAAATAAAAGTATCTGTAAAATGTGAAGACGAAGAAATCCCTCTATCCAAATACATAATGGAAGGCGTCTGGGGAGAATCCATAGATGATGCCATAGAAAGGAGAGCTTTAGAAGAAAATAACGGTAATGGGGAGTAATTATAAAAACATTCTATATTTTTTGTTTTTCCCAGTAGAGTTCATCATTTTTCAAGGTGACACTGACAGTATCTCCTTCATGAAACTCTCCTGCTACGATTTTTTTTGCTAAAGGTCTTCGTAATTTTCCTCGAATAACACCTTTTAGTGGCCTTGCTCCATATTTTATGTCATAGCCTTCTTCTGAAAGATATTCTTTGGCTTCTTCCGAAATATTTAATGTAATATTTAAATTTTTAACCAAATCTAATAATTCTTTTTTGAGGTGTATTTCGAAAATTTTCAGAGCATTCTCTTTACTTATCGGTGCAAAAGGAATGATTTCTGTAAGTCTTCCCAAAAACTCTGGGCGAAAAAACCTTGTCATAATCTCCAAAAGATCGGCTGAAGCTGGAATTTTTCCATTAGCAAAAGAATTTACAATAAAATCCGAGCCTATATTAGATGTAAAGAGAATGATAGCATTAGAGAAATCACCTTCTTTGCCAAGTCTGTCGTGCAGCTTACCTTCATCCATTATTTGAAGAAAAACATCAAAAACTGAAGCATGAGCCTTTTCTATTTCATCAAAAAGAACAATGGAATAAGGCTTTTGTCTAATTTTATTAACCAAAAGTCCGCCCTCTTCATAGCCTACATAACCAGGAGGCGCTCCATAGAGTAATGCCGCGGAATGCTCTTCTTTAAACTCGGACATATCAAAGCGGATAATTGCATTTTCATCTTGGAAAAGAAATTCTGCCAAGGATTTTGCCAGTTCGGTTTTCCCTGTTCCTGTTGGCCCTAAAAAGAAAAATGAACCGATGGGTTGTCCAGCTTTACTCAGTCCAGAACGGGACTCTAGAACCGCTCCAGAAATTGTAGCTATAGCGTGGTCTTGCCCTACCACTCGGCGGGAGAGAACCTGCTCTATTTCATTCAAACGCTGTTTTTCTTCTTCTTGTAGTTTTCCGATAGAAATATTTGTTTTTTGAGAAATCATCAAAGCTAAATCTCTATCAGTAATATCGCTTCGTTTTTCCAAAGCAACAGCCTCTGCCTGCTCTATTCGTTTTCTAGAAAAAGCAAAAATATTTTCGACATCAATAATTTGATTATCAAAAACTTCTGGTTCTTCTTCAGAACTTAATAAGTATTTAGTTTTTTCCACTAAATCCTTTAAAAGCCATAAAGCATGAGTTTTTAACTGTTCATCTGAATAATTTTTTGTGTTTTGTTCTAGATGTATGATCTGATTCAGAAAATGATTTTTTTCTTTCAGGAAGGACTCACCAGCAGTTTTTAGAGCAGACATTGTGTGGTCTACTAAATCTATTGCCGAAGCAGGAAGACTCTTTTCTTTCATGTACCGCTTAGACAGACGAATTGCCTCTCGAATACTTCTGTCTTCAATATTAATTTGATGGTGATTTTGATAACTTACCAATGCCTGTTTGAGCATTCTGAAATGAGTTTCATCATCAGCTTCTTCCATTTTGATAATTTCGAACATTCCTGATAGACCCTGTTCTTTTTCTATCTTTTTGGTATACTCTTCTATCGTAGTGGCGGCAATCAGAGTGAGTCCTTTTGACAATTCACTCTTCAACAGATTGCTAATTCCCATATCTTGGTTACTGCCCAATAGTGAATGAATATCATCAATAATCAAAACGCTTTTGGGATATAAACGAAGTTCATTGGCAATATTTTTCAGTCGATCTTCTATTTCGCCTTTGTAAGAAGCTCCAGCAATAATAGCTCCTAAATCCAGTTCAAAAACCTCTAAACCACCTAGCAAATCAGGAATCTGATTAAAAACCAATTTTTGGACAAAACCCTCTATCAGTCTAGTCTTCCCAATGCCATGATCACCTATAATCAATACATTTTGTTTGTGATAGCGACAAAGTATCTCCGTAATGTGATGGAGTTCTGCATCTCTACCAATTAAGAAATTATCTTCTTGATGAGTTAAATCATTTTTCTTATCCTGTTTTAATAAATCATTCTTTTTCTTAATCTCTTCTTTTTTATTGATACAATATTTTTGCAAAAAGCCTTTCTTTAAAGTAGATAAAGATTTTGGCGAAGAATTAGAAATGTTGTCAGATAATTCAAATTTTGGCTGATCTTTCAATAGTTCTTCTCTTGTGACAGGAAAGGTTTTCATTTGATCAAAACTAAATGCTGCCCCTGGTGAACTCAACGCTACCATTAGACAAAAAAGCGTAACTTCGTCCTCACTTAGCAATTCACGGATAGCATCTGCTTCAGCAAAGATTTCATCTATAATTTCAGAAGGCTCACAACTGCGTAAATTTGGAGATTTTGGCGACTCTTCTATTCTAACTTCCGCCCATTCTTCCAAAAAAAACACATCGACTCCTAGTTTCTCTAAGTTTTTTAAAAGAGATAAATCCCTATTTAGTATGGCTTTAAGTAAATGCGCCCCAGTATATTGCGCATTCATATTCTCTCTCCCTATTTTCTGAGCAACCTCTAATGCTTTCTGTACTTCAGAATTATATGATGATTTGAAAGTTTCCATATTTATATTACTTTTATCAAGTTTTTCAATTTCATTATTTTTTCATCCAAATTCCCCATTTTTTAGTTTTGTAATGGACATTGATATTTTGGATACAATTTTGTGAATTCTTGTTCAAGCGAATAGCCGAGATTTTAATTTTATCCCCTGAAATGACTCTGCAAAATTCATCAAATGGTAAAATTTTATCATCATTGATGACTACAGGAATATCATAATTTCCACAAAGATAGTCCTTGAAATCTTCCTTTGTTTTAGACTGATTCGCGACCTGATTTAATAATAATTGAAACTGCTCATTGGAGATTTCTGGAGCTTTTTTAGGCTCAGCAAGTGTATCTTTTTTAGTATTTCCTCGTGGAGAAACAGGAATATTCTCAAGCATATCTACCAATGGATCTTTTTGTGGATTGCCTTTTGGAAGAGAAAAAGAAGCATGGGAACGCTCAAATTCATAAGATTTAAGGTCTATTTTTTGTTTAGCTTTTATGGTTTTAGGCGCTACATAAATAGTTTTTACTGCACGATGTTCTACATCTCCATTTACAATTAAGGTAACTTTTTTCTGTCCAGCTGATTTGAAATGATATGAAACAGACTGCCCTAAAGCATCAGTATCTATACTTTCACCAAAACTCCATTCCCAAGATTGTCCACCTTCTTTTTCTCCAAGAAAATCAACTTTCTGTCCAACCGTAACGACACTTGGGGCAATAATCCTAGGTAAATATCCTGTGTTTTGGCTGGTTGCTGTGATGTGAATTGATTTTTCATGAACACAGTGACCATTGATTTTCAAGCGAATAATATAATTTCCTGCTTTCTTATATTGGTGCAGGGTTCTCTGGCGATAATCAGGAGCTGAACCATCTCCAAAATCCCATTCCCAGCTCTTTGCATTGGGTGTATTGTCATAAAATTCAACGACTTTATCTATTGACATATCCCCTGACACTAGAAATTTGGCACTTTCACAATCTACACGGCGAAAATACTGAACCAGTAAAAGTATAATACTAAGCAGCAGAACAATACCCAAACTCAAATAAATACGCCTATCTATCCGAAATAAAAAACCAAAATGCCTTAACATATATCATTTTTAACCTAACAAAAATAATGTTTTTTTGTAAATATAAAAACCATTACTTTTTCTTTATGGTCTTTTCTACCCTGTAGAAACTAGTTTTGCTGATACCTGCTTGTTTACAGGCTTTATCTATAGGAATATTTTTGTTTTCATAAAGATGAAAAGCAAAATAATATTTTTCCAAAGTTTCTTTCTTTACCCCTTTGGGTCTTCCGATGAGCTTCTTTCTTCTCCTTGCCTCCTTTGATTCATTTCTTTTATATTCCTCTTTTTCGTCCGATTTTCTAAAACAACTTAAAATAAATTCGTCATAAATAATTAGAATCCGTATTTTCTTTCTCTATTTTTAAAGGCTTCTTTACCTCCTTCTACAATATCTGCAATATGCTCTTTAATACCCATGCTTTTTAATAAATCTGTTTCGGTTTCAATTTTAGCAAATGTATTTTCTATTGCACCATTGATATAATCAAATTTATAAAGACTCGAAGTTTCTTTGTCATTTTGTCCCTTTTGATTTGCAACAATAACATTTTCTGCATCGGCATTTACAACAATATTTGCATTGTGTGTAACCAATATAATTTGTCTTTCAATTTTCTTATTCCTTAGATAAGAGATAATATTTTCACTTACAGAACGATTGTCCAAGTTATCTTCTGGTTGGTCAATCAGAATTGGTGATTTTGATTTACTCAAGCCTATTATTAACATTAGTATCACAAAACTTGCTTTCCCTGTGGACATCTCACCAAGTTTATCATTTTTGTAAGTGATTTCCCAATAGTCATAAAAATAATCATCCAGTATTTTTTTCATAATTTCTCGTTGGTTATATCTCGTATTTACCACATATTTTCCACTTAAAACATCTTCAAATATATTTTTTACCTCACTTTCCAAATGTGAATATTCATATTCCGAAATTCTTGTCTTTTTACTTTCTAAGATATCATAATTCAAATTTGAAGCACTTCTGCCATCAGTGAAATCCAAAATATTTTCACGGAATTTTTGGAAATTAAATTGTGCTATTCCCCTTATTTGTAAACCGTCTTTTTCAAGTTCTACTGTTCTATCTTTCAATAACTCTATAATGTTCATATACTCATCAAAAGATTTTTTATATAATTGGAATAAATTGTCTTTTGTTTTGATTGCAAATTCTTTTTTCTCCGTGATACTTGTATTGAGAGTATTTATATCCTCCAAAAGCTTTTTGTCATTTGCAATAGATCCATTTAGTTTTTTTATTTTTTCTTGAATCTCTTCATTCTTTTGGTACGGCTTCATCTCATTTTCAATACTATTCTTCTGAGTGATGATTAGATTTAACTCCTCTTTAAAAATATTATTATTTACAAAAACCTTTTTCCCCTCACTATTCTCTTTAAGTTCTATTTCTTTAATCAAATTTTCAAGCTGATTTATTGAATCACTTAGAAAACTTAATTTAGTTTGATAATACTCTCTAAATCTATCTGTCTTAATATTTTGTAAAAAGGTTATTTTTTTAGTTTGTAAAATAACTAATTCATTTTTAAGTTCTTGCAAGAAAGTATTCGTTTGAGAAAAATCACTATTCAGTAAATCTTTTCTTTTTTGATTTTGCTGTTGTTGTTCTTGAATACTTTTGTATTGCTCAATATGCTCATCGGATAATCCTGCTTCTTTGTTTGACTTTTCAACTTCTTCAGAGTTTGTTTTAATACTAGTCTCTAAAACCTCTTTTTTTGGTTTTGTGTTTAATTCGGCTTCTAATTTTTGTATATCATCAAGAGTATCAAAGTAGTTATCTATCAGATCATCTCTTTTTTTGTCATATCCTCTTACTCTTTCAATAAAATTATTATACTTTTGTTTTGAATCAGTATCCTCACAAATAAGATTTCTAACTAATTTATTTAGAGATTCTCCTTTTCCACTTAACTCAGGTTCAGCAAGTTTTACCAATTCATTTTGTGGAATATACTTTATATTTGGAATTAGAGAATTATGCCCGTCTTCTCTATCAGATATTTTTTGAGAAATACCAGCTTTCGTTGTAATTTCAAAATTAAAGCCTGAATCAATAGATTTTAGACCATATCTTTCTTCCCCATTATTTTTAAAAAGCAATTTGTCTTTTGTATCTGCTAATAAGGTTTTTGCAATAGAATATAACAATATAGACTTTCCTGACGATTTTCCACCGATAATAACATTAAGGTTAGGGTTAAAATATATCTCTTCATTACTAAATTTATTATTAGGAGAAATAAATTTCACTTTGTCAATAATTTCCTTATCTTCTTTGAAGTCGGGTTTTTCGTCTTGCATTCTTACTCTTTCTTCAGGTTCATAAATAATTTGTTTTAATCCTTCAAAAGTAGGATCTGCTTTTATCCAACAGTTTTCTTTTAAGGAATAATTCTTTATATCATGATTATCAGAGGCAATAATCATAGGGATATACTTTCCTATATTAGGAAAAACATTTTTTATATATCCTTCCTTATCAGTTACTTTCCCAAGTTCATAAATATCAACTAAATCAACTATATCTTCTTTTTGTGCTATGGCGTGAGGTAAGGAATTTGTAATATTTTCAATGTTATTAGTTTTACTTCCTGCATGTATGGTTGTTATTCCTCCTAATTCTTTTATTAATTTCATGGTGTCTATTAAATCACAATATACTTCATTGTGTTTTTTATTAGAACCTTCTATCTGTTTTATATTTGTAGTGTTTTTTAGCTGCCCCCATATATAAGAAATATTAGAAGTGCCTGAAAAAATACCTATGAAATGTATTGGATCTTTACCTCTTGCATCAGCTAAAAATTCTATTCCAGGTAAAACAGTTATTCCTTTATCTTTACCAAGTTGTTGCAAATTTTGGATTCTATCTATATCCATTATATGATGGTCTGTTATTGCAACAACAGATATTTCATTTTCAGCTAATATATTTATTATTTCTTGGTCTGTTACTCCTTTATTTTTATAATCATATGATGAAGGAGTATGAAAGTGTAAATCCCATTTTCTCCATTCAGAGCCTCTGTTTACTTTGTTTGTATTCATAATATATTTTTTAATATAAAAATCCGAACAACCATAGAGGAATAGATTTTCCATTAGGTTGAACAATATCATCTTTTACGATCCAAGAATTTTCTAATCCTTTAATTTGTGATGTTGTTTTGTTTTTTCCTCCTATTTCAAAGGTGTACTTATCGTCTACTAAAAAATCAGCTTGTTTAGACTGGGATATTTTATGATTCACAACTATTTGATTATAGAAGAATATTTCCCGAACAGTTCCTATATTAGGATTACCCTCATTTAAAGCAAATAGAAGGTTTGTGTTATTCAAGTATACTTTTTCAGGTTTTTGAATTGAAGCTATACTATAATTTTGAGGTTGTAACAAATACAATAAACGAGATTCTTCCAAAAAGTATAGGTAGTTGTTTAATGAATTTCTATGAATATTTGTTTTTCGGGAAAGCTCAGATAAATTGGGGGAGAATGGAACTTGCTGACTTACAATGTATAACAATTGTAAGATTTTTTTAGCTTGCCTAATATCAAATCCCTTAATCTCAGCCATATCTACTTCTACAATTAACCTTACCAATTGTCTTAATTTCTGGTGATAAGTATGTATATTTTCCATAAAGAAAGGATAACAACCTACTTCTAAATATTCATTAAAGAACTCATATGGCTTAAAATCAACAGAAAAATATTCATTAAAATCAAAATTGGGATTTAATATTTCTTGCAAAGAAATTTCAGAAATATGAACACCTTTAGATAAGGAAAGAAACTCCCTGAAAGAAAGCCCATGAAGTTCATAAATTACAGCTCTTCTACTTAAATCGCCTTCATTATGTGTGATATCAATAATTGATGAGCCTGTAAAAATTATTTTTAAATCATGATATCTATCGTATAGATTTTTAATTTCTTGAGACCAACTAGGGTATTTATGTACTTCATCCAATACCAAAACTTTTCCTCCCTGCATATAGAACTCCTTCCCTATTTCTAGTAAACTATGGTTAGAAAAGAAAATATCATCTAATGAAATATATAATTTTTGAGTTTTTGGCAAGTTTAATTGAGCTAAATACTGAAGTAACATTGTTGTTTTTCCAGTCCCTCTCGCTCCTTTTATACCAATAAGATTATCATTCCAATCTATTTTATAATATAGACTCCTAAAAAAATCCAATTTAGTTTTTAATAGATGTTGATTGGATATATCAAACAATTCTTCCATTTTATAAATGCACAAATAAATATGCAATTTATAATTATTTTTGCATATTTCAAAATGCAAAAGCTTACTTTTCTTTCTTCAAAGTCTTTTCTACCCTGTAGAAGCTGGTTTTGCTTATACCCGCTTGCTTGCAGGCTTTATCGATAGGAATGTTTTTGTTTTCATAAAGATGAAAGGCAAAATGATATTTTTCCAAAGTTTCTTTTTTTATTCCTTTGGGTCTTCCGATGAGTTTCTTTCTTCTCCTTGCTCCTTCGATTCCTGCTTTCGTTCTTTC
Source organism: uncultured Flavobacteriaceae bacterium (assembly GCA_963519505.1). GTDB lineage: Bacteria > Bacteroidota > Bacteroidia > Flavobacteriales > Weeksellaceae > JABCPE02. Next base: position 26,630 of record CAUQOP010000001.1, read on the forward strand.
ACTGATGAGATTTCTTTCAAACTCAGCCACTGCTCCAAAAATCTGAATGATAAACTTCCCATTGGCAGAAGTAGTATCAAAAGCGGGTTCAGAGATACTTTTGAAGAAAACACCTTTTTGATTAAAAAACTCAATGAGCTCAATCATATTTTTTAAAGAGCGGAAAATTCTATCGGTTTTATAAACAATAACCACATCTCCCTCGCGAAGGAAAGAGAGCATTTCATTGAGTCCTTTTCTGTCTTCTCGCACACCACTGGCAATATCAGTGTAAATTTTCTCGCACCCTTGCTGTTTTAATAGTTCTATTTGGGTTTCTAATTTCTGCTCAGCAGTAGAAACACGCGCATATCCGAAAATCATAATTTAGATATTTAATGTTTATTGTTATGGCTTTTTGTTTATTTATCTATAGGAATATTCTCCAATATATTTCTTACAAATAATGGTAAATATTTTTCATAAAAAAGACACTTTTTAATTATTTAAATTGGAACAAATACAATATCCAAATTTATAAAATAATCAAAAAACAAGTTCCGAAGTTTTTTACTCCTTTTTTATCAAAAAAAAGCAAGATAGTCTTTGCCTAAAACTTGAAAAAGTTGTATATACAAAGACACATCTTGCACCTCTCATTTCGGTTAGCTTTCAGATATTTTATATTTTGGTAAAGGAATTTTATTATAGCAACATAAAACATTGATTTTCAATGTCTGTTTTTTGTAAAATAGATTTTGGACTCTAAAAATATGCTTATAGTACAGAAGAAATGAAGTTCTAAAAAAGCTTGTTTTTTTAGTATAAATAATGTTTTTATTTGGTATTTATTGATAACCAGCTATTTAGCAAAACAGCTCTGTCACATTTTTTACAGGTTGCTCTCCTAACCCTGCAGTATATTTTACAGGTAGATGATATACCTTGAATTATTTTTTACAGGTTGGTAGGGTAATTTAAAATAATGAAGTAGACAAAAAACTAGTACCCTAACTTTAGAATTTCATTGGTAATTTTATATGAAAGACACTTTGATAGTATCATTTGATACTATCAAAGTCATGTTTTTAATCACTAAGTAAAAAACTCAGTATTAGTTATTACATATCCTCCAAGCTCCACGCATAAAAATCTTTTTTATAGGAATTAAATTGCGGATTTTGGATTAAAAATTCGGCAGCTTTTTGTCTTAGTTTTTCTATATTTATATTGTTCTTTTGTCGTTTTATTTCCGCGAAATCTATGCTTTTTTCTATTTCATTTACTGCTATAAAATCTATTTCAGTTTCTCCTTTTCTATCCCAATAGTTGCCGATGCTCGTATAGGCTTGAGAAATTTGAGCATTTTCTCTAAAATACTTTTCTAACATATGTCCGCTGAATGAAGAAAAATCCCTTTCTATGATCTTTTGCAGCTGTTCATATGCCCCTATTTCTATCATTGATGAATATTTATAGATGAACCTAAACCAAAACATGATAAAATTATCTTCTATCTGATATTTTACATTTTTAGTTGAGCTTTTTGTAAAAATAGGCTGTTGTTTTTTTATCAGATTAAAATCTCTCTCCATTTTGGTTAAATAGCCTCCAATTTCCTTTTTTAACAAGTTTTCTATCTCAGCTCTTGTATTTTTCCCTTCAGAAATAGCCGTTAAAATGCTAAAATAAGTTCCATATTCTTTTCCAAACTCATCTATCAAAAGATTTTTCCCTTCAGAAATGAAAATAGAATTCTCATCTATCATTCCTTCTATCATTTTTTCTTTGCTTGTCCATCCATTATCCATAAAAAGCTGAACATATTTTGCCACACCTCCTGTAAAACTGTACAAAGCCAATAAATCATCAGGGGTATAGCTGGGACTATAATCTGATAAAATTTCCTTTAAAGTATTGGTTTTAAATGCTTGTAGCTTTATGAAATGATTCGCTCTTCCGAATAAAGGTTCTTTATAATTTTCAAAAATCTTGTACATCAATGAAATTACAGAGCCTGAAACTATTAGATTCAGCTTAGCCTTATCCTTATGCAAATCCCAAATTCTTTGCATATCGCTATAAACCGATGGATTTACTGTGAAAAACTCTTGAAATTCATCAATTATCAAGGTAATGTTTTGTTCATATGATAGCTGAACAATATATTCAAAAAGAACAGAAAACGAATTTACTTCTCCCAAAATAGGTGGATTTAATTTCTCTTTTAATTCTTGTAGAAAATCCTGGCATAAGATAACCTCTGATTTTTTTGCTACAAAAAAGTACAGAAACTTTGTATTTTCATAGGATTTTAACAAAAGTTGAGTTTTTCCAATTCTTCTTCTCCCAGTTACCACACTAAATTGAGCATTCTTTTTTGATTGCTCTTTAATTTCGAGTAGTTTTTTGATTTCTTTTTCTCTGTTGTAAAATTTCATACCACAAACATAAGAAATGTGCATTTCCGAAACAAACATTTCGAAAAAAATATTTAATTTATAAAAATCTATGAATCAAAGTTGAAGGTTTTATTGATGTATATTTTGAGATTTATAATTATTTATAGTTCCAAAAACTATCTTAAAAGAAAACAAATAAATAAAACGGGAAAAAGAACTATTTTTAGAAAAGATTATTTGGAGGAATTATAGTTTCAAAAAAGGGTCGGTTTTTAGGAAAAATTTAACGGTTTAATTATTTCATATTAAAATGGATTTGGTTTAAAAAAAAGTTTTACTTTTGTAAGGATTTAATTAAAAGTTGAGTTTATGACAGAAACATTACATTATTTTCCTGTTCATTGGATAGATGGAATGAAGATTAACAAAGGACATTTTTTATCTGTCCAAGATAGTATGAGTGATATGCTCCGTGATGGAATTGGCATCCATTTATCAATGCAAAATTATGGTCTGCTTCCTGTTGAAGACTCACTTAAACTGAGTTTAAGTATTGATAATCATAAACTTCTTCGTGTACGAGTAGAAGAATGTCAAGCAGTAACTCCAAACGGCTCCCGAATATCCATTGGAAAAGGTGTTGCTGAACAATTGCAATTATCCATTCCTTATCCAGAAGCAGCATATGAGTTAAAAGACGATGAAAATATAACACTTTTAGCATGTATTTCTGTAAACCCATTTAAACGAATTCCTTTTGGGGAGCCAGATCCAGATGAGAATCCGCCAAGATATCCATTTACACAACCTGAATATAATCTACATTTAATTCCCGAAAATGAGCTAAAAAACACCGTAGGGTTTGGGCTTAGCTACCTTACAATTGGCAAGGTTTTAGTAAATGCTGGAGAGTCGCGTATAGATGAAAATTATATTCCTCCTTGCGTGAATGTTTCTTCACATTTAAAATTAAAGGATTTATATTCATCTATAGAACATTTTTATGGTCAAATGGAGCTTTATTCAGTGCAGATAGAGCAGAAAATTCGGGTAAAAAATCAAAATAATTCCTTAGCAGTAATGATTGGGCTTTTAGCAGAAAAGACACTTAATTATTTAGGAATGGAGATCAATCGTTTCCGTTGGTTGTCACCACATCGTCCACCTGTTGAAATGTTCCTTTCTGTAGTGAGTTTAGCAAGAGTTTTGAAAAATTTCATTGATGCTAAATCTGGTGCAGGTAAGGAGGAACTACTCAATTATTTTTCGGAATGGTGTAATCTGACACAAGGAAATTTTGAGCAAATATTTACTGAGGTTATTAATTCTGATTACGATCACAATCAGATGGATATTGTCATCAAAAAAATTGTAGTTTTTATGAAAACATTAGAGGAACTGTTTTCAATTCTCAACCGCTTGGATTATATCGGCAAGAAGCGAGACGGTAGTATTTTTGTTTCTGAAAACACAGACGAACGAGAGGCTGTTGTCCATGCAAAAAGAAGTAGAACTTTTTTGGCTGATTAGATCTTTGATCTTGATTAAAATAACCTACAACAATTAAAACAATAAACAACTCCAAACAGACAGTAAAAAATGGAAGTATTAAATAAGACAGAGCGTAGAAAATCATTTTTATTTTTCTTAATATTTTTTGGTCTTACGATGGGATTGCTTCTTATAGCAGTGTTTTTCAATGTTGCTTTTCCTTTTGTAGAAAATCAACTATTAAAAAAAGAAAACCAAAAGATGAAACAGGAAATGGAAATTCAAAATCGATTTTCGTTTCAGTTGGAGCAGGTGAAAGGTGCGGTCGATTCTATTGGTATTGCAGGACAAAATGATTATTTTAACGAAAAACTAGCACTTTCTGTCTTGGCAGATATGTATAAACAACTTCCTAAGGACTCTTTACAAAACAAGACAATGTATAACAATACCATCATGACTTACAAAAGTCTGATTGATGCCAAAAAAGAAATCAAACATTTGTCTATGAATAGAGAAACCATGGATAGTTTGAGTAGTCTAAACAAAGCTCTAAAGGAAGAATATGATAAAATGAAAACTGATCTAGAAGTATGTAGACAAATTTATCAATCCCAATAAGAGATGAATATTCTTAAGTTTTTTCTATTTGGGTTTAGTTTCATTGCTGTAAATTTTGCTTTCAGTCAAGAAAATGAAGAAATCCCTTGTAATATTTTAGAAAATCAACAGAAACTGCACAAAAAACATTTTTTGAGTGGGACCCCTCTTCTTTTGATGGTTGATAATGCTGAAAACCTTTATGTAAAAGCGCAGATTGGAAAAAGAACAGATAAAATATTTTTATATCTGAATGTTTTAGCACCAAATGTCTGTATTGAAAAAGGGAGGAATGTTGATATTTATTTTCATTCTGGCGAAATTCTACGCCTAAAGAATGATTTTCGACTGAATTGTGAAGGAATATGGGTAAAACAATTGTCCCAAAAAGAGCTTCAGAAATTTACAGAATATCCTATCCAGCATATCAAGATTTTTTCTTACCATAAAGATTATGAGTTGAATATTTCTGAGGAACAAGACCAAAATATTAAATCCCAGATAGCATGTTTGGAACGACTTAAAGTAAGAAAATAGATAAAATTTTAACTCAAAAGACAAAAATAAAATGTCAAGCAGGTTGCCCTCTCTTAATCTTCGTTTGGGAGATTTTCAAGCCCATAAACAAATTGATAATGAGAATGAAATCTCCAATGTTCTAGTTAGAACAGATTCAGAGATGAAGAAGCATACAATTACTCTTACCATTACAGATAAGGAAATTGGGACAGCAAAAATTGAGGTAGAGGGACAAGTGCTAAAAATCCCAACATATCAATTGAGAGTTACTGATGATAAAACTGAAGAAATTAGAGATTTTCAGGTCATTAGAGACTTTCCAAAGATGAAAAAGAAAGAGATTAAAAAATCATGGCTGTCTTTTTTAGGAATTTCTTGGTTTGATAGTGAAAATTATTTTTACGAAAATGTGTCTTTTGAACCTAAATACAATGAAATAGAGAAATTTCAACTGGTAAAACACCGTCATTTGGAAGAAAACCAGCTAGTTTATGAGCTTCAAAATGCTGAAAATAAAGTCATTGTTTTTTCTGGAAGTATCCCTAAACTAAATGATAAATCAGAAAATAACCCATATTTTTGGATTATAGATCATGTTGAAGGTCAGAGTTTTATAGGAGATATATTGTATCGTGAGAAATTTTTGAAATTAACTCCCCAAATAGAACTTTTATTAATAAAAAGGAAGAAAACCCCTAAAAATATAGAGAGTAACAACAAGGGAGAAATCCAGCGGTTTATTTATATATAATTAGTAAATGAAAAATGAAAGGACTATATTATAAACTTCCCTTGGATTTTCAAGGGTTGATGAAGCGAAAAGACATAGATAAAATATCGATAGAAGATTCTATTCGACAGCATATTTTTTTGATTTCTACAACCTCTTTTGGGGAATGCAAATTTGATGAGAGTTTTGGTTCAGAGATTTGGGAAATGGATTTTGACCTGCTCAAAAGCAACAACAACTTACGAGAGATGATGATGAATAGTCTAAAGAGAGATATTTCTAAAAACGAGAAACGAGTAGTTTTGGAGGATATAAGTGTTGAAATTTCAGATTATAATCTTGGAACAATGGGCAAAACAAGAATGAAAAAGCGGGTGCAACTTACCCTCAAAATGCTGATAAAAGAGACCAATCGTCCATTATTTTTTCAAAATTCCTTTTTTGTAGGACCAATTTCTTATTAGATAGTTTTAATTATTTAGTAAAGGTTAAAAATTATTTTTTAATAAATTATAAAAAGTATAATACTATAAATAATTTTTATAGAGGTTATAAAAATTATTGAAAAAGTATAAAAGACTTGCACAAGAAGAAAAAATTGCTATCTTTGTAGGAGAGTATTATTCTGAGAAGAGAAGCCATATTTGGTTATATTGAATATTAAAATTAAATTAAAATACTATGTCATTTAAAGCAAAATTAAAAGTTGCAGGAAAAGAACGCAACATCTTGTCAGTAGATTTCGGAATGCTGCAAGAAACAGATCCTACAGGAAGACCCTCATCAGTAACTAGAGGCGGAAAAATCCACATCGTTGTAGAAGGTACAGGTGAAACTGACCTTTTTGAATGGATGACCAACTCCTTTGAACGAAAAGATGGAAGCATTGTTTTTTATAAGCGAGACAGTGATGCTACCTTGAAAGAATTAAAATTCAAAGAAGCCTATATTGTAAAATATAGAGAAGATTTTGATTCCACTGGTGATACTCCATTAAAAGAAGTTTTCACACTGAGTGCTAGAGAAATAGAAATGGGAAATGCCATTCACACTAATGAATGGGTGTAAGTTCAATTAACAAAAAACATTAAAAATTAGTTTTATGTCATTTAAAGCAAAATTAAAAGTTGCAGGAAAAGAATATAATGTACTGAGTGTAAGCTATGGATTGTTCCAAGAAACTGATCCTACAGGGCGTCCTTCAACAGTTACAAGAGGAGGAAAAATAGATATTACTGTAGAAGGCACAGGTGAAACTGACCTTTTTGAATGGATGACCAACTCCTTTGAACGAAAAGACGGATGTGTGGTTTTTGTCAAGAGAGACAGCGATGCTACTCTGAAGGAACTAAAATTCACAGAAGGATATCTTGTAAAACACAAAGAAAACTTTGATTCTACGGGAAAAAATCCGCTTACGGAAAGTTTTACAATATCTGCAAGAAAGATAGAGATGGGAACTGGCGCTTACGAAAACGAATGGGTATAAGCTGGAAGATCAGCCCATTTACAAAAACAAAATAATAAAAAATGGACAATAAAAAACTAATGCTTAATTATGTTTTTTGTTGTTCGTTTTTCTTTTTTAAGAACCTAAAATATCAGTAGATTGAAGGGTTAAAAAAGTAAAAGATTAACATAAATCATTAACTATTAAATATTAAGAAAAATGTCATTTTTATCAAAATTAGAATTGGACGGAGGTAGTTATAATATCCTAGAATGTTCATATGAATTTACCCAGTCAATAGACAGTATGGGAAAACCTCAGGGAATGCCTAAGGGCGGCGAAATTAGAATAAGAATAGAAAGCATGGGCAATCCAGACCTGCTCAACTGGATGCTGGATCACAGCCAGACCAAAGACGGAAAAATTATTTTCTTTAGAAGAGATGCGATGAGCAAACTGCAGGAACTGAAATTTGAAAAAGCCTATTGTATCAATTTCAAGGAGCATTTTAATGCTAATGATACCCAGCCTTTACAAATTGAAATGGTGCTGATTGCCAAAACATTAGATATTAATGGTGCTGCTCATCAAAAAAATTGGAGGTAGACAAAGCCATCAAAAAAAGATTGAAAATTAAAATAATAAAATAGAAAAAATTAACCTAAAAACTGTAGAATAAAGATGAATATCAATAAAATCCGCTCGTTTGGGGAATGGCTTAGTGACAAAGAAAATCCTATGGTCTATTGCCTGCTGAGCCTAGATGGTGAGCCCTTTTTGTCCCGAAACAGCTATGAAGTGATTCTAGAGCAGAAAACCAATGCACATGATACATTCAGCATTATTGTTCCTGATGATGCGCTGGATACTTATGAGGGCTTTGTGATGGAAAATTCCAAGAAACTTTTAGGGAAGAAAATCAGCTTGAGTTACTGGCAATATGGTTCTGAGAACCAAGTGTTTTCAGGAATTGTTACAGGACTGAAGAACCGAAAAGAGAGCGGCTACGGAAAGCTTGTGATTACAGGTCACTCGCCGAGTATTCTGCTGGAAAACGGCAGAGCAGACCGCAGTTTTGAGCAATTATCTTTATCGCAGATTGTCAAAGAAATAGGGGTGAATTATCCTCAGGAAGGAAAAATCCATGCTGAAGAACAGGAACTCAATGTGAGAAGAGTTCTCCCTTATACGGTTCAGTCACAGGAGAGTGATTTTGGTTTTATCCAAAGACTGGCAACGCGCTATGGTGAGTATTTTTACTATAATGGTAAGGAACTCATCTTTGGAAACAAAGCAGAGCCTGTTTTGGAACTTTCAGAGGGCAGAGAACTGATAGAGCTAGAGTTTGAATTAGGTCTAAGAGCTCAAGGATTCAGCGGTCTTGCCTATGATGCAGAAAAGGGTGAAAGTATCCAGCATAATGCTCAGGAAGTTCAGACAGAATGGAAAGAAAACGCCCTGCAGGCAGTGGCTGTACAGGCTTCCAAACAGCTCTTTGGGAATGTGCCAAAGAGTGTATTCAGTGGAAGTGAAAAATCTCAGGAGTTAGAAGAAATGCTTTTAAAGGAGAAAGAAAACCGTGAGAGCTTGATTTGGGTAAGAGGTAGAAGCAGAGATTCCAGGCTGAAAAATGGCAGCAGAGCGAAATTGATGGACATCAACGGACGGGCGATGGAAACTTATAGAATTGTAGAAATCAGACATTACTACAATGGTGATGAATACTACAATGAGTTTGTAGGAGTGTCTGATGTGCTGCACCCACCATATCAGGATAGTGGAGCCTTTCCAAAGTCACATGAACAAATGGGCAGAGTGGTAGAAAATGCTGACCCACTGGGACTGGGCAGAGTAAGGGTACAGATGGTGTGGCAGGAGGCAGGAAGTGAAAAGACCCCTTGGATAAGACTTTTGCAGCCACACAGTGGAAGTGGAAAGGGATTTTATTTTGTTCCAGAAATTGGCGAAGAAGTATTGGTGGGCTTTCAGGGAGGAAATGCCGAAAAACCGTATGTCATCGGAACACAGTACAACGGCAAGGAAAAGTCTGGCTATGCTGATAAAGAGAACAGCATCAAAGCAGTGCATACAAGGAGTGGGACGAAAATTATACTCAATGATTCGGAGGGAAGCATTTTAATAGAAGACCCCAGCGGAAATACCTATCATATGGACGGACAGGGAAATATCAAAGTCTCTGCACCGAAAAACATCAGCTTTACAGCTGGACAGAATATCAACATCAGTGCTGGGCAGAATATTACCACAACTGCTGGAATGAACATCAGCACTTCAGCGGGAATGAATTACACCCAGATAGTTGGCGTGAATTTCGTAAGCACAGTGGCTGGAAATGTAAATCATTTTATCAGTGGAACTTTGACTGAGCTTATCGAAGGAGATGTCCATAATGAAGTAATGAAAGGCAAAACAACAGTGAATAATGATGGCGGAATAGAATATTTTTCCGAAACGACCATCAGCAGAAGTGCAGAAAAAGAAATCCAAAATAACAGCGGTGAAAAATCTAAATTGTTTTAGAAATGAGCAGAACAAGGATTGTAAAAGGTAAAATAACCGAACGCGTAAAAGGAGATATTTCTATTTACTCTGCGAGTAATATAATAGAAACTTCGCTGCAGAGTATCGTAGAAACAGGAAAAGAAAAAGGAATTAGTTTTGGGCAGCCATCAAAACCGACTGAGTATCAACCAGAAAACACTATAATTCTCTACATAGGAATGTTTTTTGACGGAACAGGGAATAATCGTTTTAATTCTGAAAGTCTGTATTACACGAAAGTAAAAGGAAATAATGATAGAATAAAATCATCTGAAATTCCCACTCAGTTGTCTTTTACTCTCACACCAGAAAAGATAAAGGAGAAAGATATTAGTAAAATAAATATTTCGAATAGAGACAGCTATTGGAACCCCTACTCCAACATTGTAAAACTCCATGACTTATACAAAGAAAAGAGTGAAGCAAAAGGGAAAACTCATATTATCAAACAATATGTTGAGGGCATAGGTACTGAAAAGTACAAGGAAGACAGTGTTGGTGGTTCAAGTATAGGAAGGGGAGATACAGGAATTATAGCGAAGGTAGAAAGAGGAATCAAAGATTTAGTAAGAGAAAAAATCGCTACTCTTCCCAAAGACAAAAAGATTTATAAAATCGTATTTGATGTTTTTGGGTTCAGCAGAGGAGCAGCGGCAGCCAGACATTTTTGTAATGAGGTAAAAAAACCAGCCTATTATGTAACAAGAACCAAACGGGACCCTTATGACAAATATGACAGAAATGCAAGAATACTTACGGACGAAAAAGATCTAGTGAAGCATGCAGGTGGAATTTTGGGAACGGAACTAAATAAAATAGGCCTTAAACCCTACGAAGAGACCTATAACAATATAGAAATAAGATTTTTAGGATTATTTGATACGGTAGTTTCGGATTTAGTAGTGAAAGAAAATTTAGGTTATATAGCTACTCTTTTTACTACTAAACCATGGATACCTATCATAGCACAGGAGTATTTAGAAGACATTAAAACCAATATATCAGGTTTAGGAATAAAAAAAGTCTTCCAAATAAGAGCAAATGATGAGTGGCGGGCGAACTTTGCCTATACTCCTACAGAGGATGGCTACACACTATATATGCTGGGAGCTCATTCTGATATAGGCGGAGGCTATGCGGAGCTGGATAAGTATACTTCTATACTAGGTTTTTTCGATGCTACAAAGGGCGGTGAGGAAATCTTTAAACAGCAAGAAAAAATCCGAAAATATTTCATAGATAATAATTACTGTAAGGAAAATGAGATATGGTTTGAGAAGATCTATGAGCATACTTCAGGTTTCGCTATAGAGTCTTCCCCTACGGAGACCACCACCATTTATAAAAAGAAGATTTCTGATCATTATATCCTGAAAACTTCCCGCTATATTTCTAACAAATACAGCCTTGTGCCAATGTATGTCATGCTCCAAAAAGCCATTGATTATGGAGTGCCTTTTTATAAAGATTATAATGAGGCAAAAAAAGGAGGTAATAGGATCGACTACCCTTTTGAATATGAAATCCCAGATACAGAGGAGTTTGAAATGCTGAGAGAGTATTTAAAGAAAATGTTAGATGTAAGCAAAGATGAGAGTAAGAAGAGCTACAGTCTTTCATCACCAGAAATGTTTAAACATATACGCAATCGTTATGTGCATTTGTCCTCGCATTATGCAGGGCTTGACACTTTAGGGCATAAAGATGGCGACCACCATTTTTCAGGAGATTTATTATTTATTAACCGACCTGTAAAATACAAAGAAGATGAAAATGGAAAGATTTTTTATGAAAGGGAAATTTATAAGTAGCATATTGGTGCTGATGGTGCTGGCAGGCTGCAGCCCCAAAGATAAATATGAATGGAATGCAGGAATGTCTGCACCTAAATATTACGGGAATGGAGGTCCAATGGTAGAGTATTTTTATAAGGGTAAAAGTGTAGCAGGGGCTTCCGCTAATATAGGATTTGATCCAGGCTGGGGAGTGACAGCAGGAGGCTACTCTGGAGGAGAACAATACAAGGATATCCCCGATAGTGTGGCGGTTCGTTGGGTCTGCGCTATAGACAGAATAGAATATAGAGGTGGAGCACGGCTTCCGAGGGAGCATATGCTCGAGCTTTTTAAAAATGGGTTCAAGACAGTCTACGGCATGAAAACCACCTACACCTCTATAGTAGCAGGAATGGCTCCTGGGGGAAATGCTACCATATGGCTGCGTGGCTCCGAAAGACTTACAGAAATTATCAGGTTCAAAGCAGAGAATAATGGAATATGGATGGAACATGATGAAGATTATAACAAATATGAAAGAGAAACTATTACTTCAAAAGAATATATAAATTCTGAATTTAATATATTTCGGTATCTTCATGGTGTGCCCTATGATGTTTGGGAAAAAGGAGACAAGGAATATGACTATGATATAGGTTTCAGCAGCGAGGAAAAAGATGTAACACCTTATATGGTTTTTTACACCAAAGACGGCACATGGTATCAGCCGAGCAAGGGAGATTTGGCATTTCAGTCTATTGATTGGCAGGAATGGGGTAAATTTGAGTATAAAGAAAATAACAATCTTATTAAAAATCTGAAACTTCCTGTTCAGATTCATTTTTTATTTGAGTATAAAGGAGGAAATTATAGTACAGGAATAATTCTTCCCCAAGATTTCAAGAAATATTTTGAAAACCAAGCCAATAACAGAATAACGATAGGGGTGGAAAAGAATTTAGAGACAGGTATTTTATGGGTATCGGGAAAGAAAGGCTCTCAAAAAGTAATGAGGTTTAAAGTATTTAAAGCCAAGGAAGATGACATGGGAGATTTTTATCCAGGAGGTTATTCCTTTCCTAAAGGATTTAAAATTCCCAAGTGGAACGGAAGAACTCCTATCGCCACACCAGAGTTTGACTACTGGCAGGAGGAGTAGGGTGTATTGTTAACCGACCTGTAAAATACAAAGAAGATGAAAATGGAAAGATTTTTTATGAAAGGGAAATTTATAAGTAGCATA
>CAUQOP010000002.1:0-23916 GCA_963519505.1 uncultured Flavobacteriaceae bacterium
ATACAGAGTTTGCAAGGGTTCTGGATGTAAAATCAAAAGAAGAAATCCAAAAAATCCAGAGCGGAAGCCTAGAAGATTGGCTTTATGAAAGCCACCAAGCGGCTAACCAGCTCTACGCCAGCGTAAAACCTAGTGAAAACTACAGCTATGATTATCAAGAGCAGTATAAAGATTTGTTAGAAAGACAGCTTCTCCATGCAGGATTGAGATTGGCTAAAATTCTAAATGAAGTTTTATAAACTAAAAAGAGCATCTGTAAAAGATGCTCTTTTTTTGTGGTTATTTCACTATCCAAGTCATTCCCAGCATAAAGTTTCGCCCTGCCTGTGGGAAATAATAGGCGGCTCCATCATAGACATGCCCTTTGGTCATGTACATTCTATTGAGGAGGTTATTGAGGTTGAAATAAAGATTCAGTTCGTGATGTTTTAAGCTCAATTTATAACCAGCCAAGAAATCCAAAAGATTATAATCAGGAATCGCAAGTGTCTGGGTATTATCTAGATACTGTCCGCTGACAAATTGGTTTTGAATACCAAAATTAAAGTTTTTCAGCTGATAAGAAACACCGATATTACTGATGAATTTCGGAGAAAGAGCGATGTCTGTAGTTCCCAAGTTTTCAAGCAGTCCGCCATTTTTTACATGAAAATTAAGGTTTTTGTTTTCGCTCCAAGTCGCATTGGCTAAAATTTGAATGTTTTTGATGGGTTTTAGATTAAAGCCAAATTCCACGCCTCTTCTGAAAGATTTTCCTGAATTTTCTCTAATGAAAGCACCTGTGTTATCGATTTTGCCACTGAAAACCAATTGGTTATTATAGTGTATATAGTAAAGGTTCGCAAAAACAGAAAAGAATTTTCCGCTTTTTTCCAGTCCCAGCTCAAAGTCGTGGAGCGTTTCGTGCTGGATATCATTTTTAGAAATAATGTCCTTTCGGCTCGGCTCTCGGTGAGCCAGTGCGTAGGAGAAATAGATTTTTCCGTGGTTAAAATTAAAGTTAATTCCCGTTTTTGGGTTTAGGAAATTAAACACTCGGCTGAAATCGCCTCCTTCTCCTTTGAAATATTCTAAAACTCTGGTGTTGTGATAGATATGTCTAAATTGTAAATCTCCAAAAAGCTCAAATTTATTCAAAGAATAAATGAATTTTCCGAAGAAAGAAAGGTCGTTTTTCACCGAATGATTTCGGTAATATTCATGCTCGAAAGGAATCTGCGGCAGCCCAAACGCCGAGCTCATATTCCCAAAATGCTTTCCTTGATATTGGTTTCCTGCTCCGCCGATATTGATTTTCAGTTGGTTATACTTTCCATAAATATGCGCAACCATTCCATAAAAATCATTGTCCAGCCATTTTTTTCTGATGAGGTCTGTTTTTACGATTCCAGAATTGAGAATGTTGTATTTATCGGGTCTTTGGTCTTGTTTGTAGTTTTCGTAGAAACCTTTTCCTTTGGTGTAATGAAGGGTAGTTTCCAAATCCCAGTGGCTGCTAATATTTTGATTTAGAATAAGATGATAGTGGTTTTGTCGGTAATTGTCCGTTTCGTTATCGTAGAATTTTACGATATTTCCACCTTGGTAGATTGCTCCAGAGGAATTGAATTTTCGGTTGATTTTATAGGTGTTTTCATCTATTCCGTTCCATGATTGGTAAGTTTTTTCCTTGCCGCCGAAAGCCAAAAATTTCAATTTTGTTTTTTCAGTTTTGAATAAAGCGGTGATGTTGTAGGACTGCAGGTCAGAGGTTGCTCTGTCTATGTATCCATCTGATTTTATGATGGAATATCTCGCCATGATGGAGAATTTGTTGTGAAGAAAATTCCCTGTTCCAGCCTCGAAAGAGTGTTTTCTGGTGTCAAAAGAACCATAGGACTGGTCGGTTCGGAAGTATGGCGTTTCCTCTGGGTTTTTGGTGATGATATTCACGCTCGCCCCGAAAGCCGCAGCCCCATTGGATGTGCTTCCCACGCCTCTTTGAATCAAAATTTGAGAAGCCGAACTGGCTAAATCGCTGACATTTACGAAGAAAGTCCCCTGCGATTCGCTGTCATTGTACGGAACGCCGTTCATCATCACATTGATAGAAGTCCCCGCCACGCCCCGAATTCTAAAATCTGAGTAGCCCACACCATTCCCAGTGTCCGATGAAGAAAGGACAGAGGTCTGATTTTTGAGAAGCATCGGAAGGTCTTGCCCGAGGTTTTTCTGGGCTAAATTTTCCACACGGATGATTTCTTTGGTGACGGGAAGCCGTTTGGTGAAATTAACCGCTTCGATTTCTTTGACTTTGGCAGAATCTGCCTGTGCGTAGGACATAGAGCTAGCGCATAGCCCTAAATAAATAATTCCTTTCATTCTTTCAATAATTTTTTAGTTAAACAATTTTGAGAATAAAAGGATGCGAAAAAATAAGAGAACACAATCGTGCCTAGACACTTCCCTAAACAGCATTACCTGTTCAGGTTCATTGGGTATGATCTCAGCCTTTTACAGCACCCCTTTTTGCTGGCGCAAATATATTAAATTTAGAATAAAATCTGAAAAATAGTGACATTTAACATCGTAAAATCAAATTCCAAATAAGGGTGTCTACTAATTCAAAATAATATTATACTTTTGCAAAAATTTTTGGTATGGCAAAAAATTTAGTAATCGTAGAGTCTCCTGCGAAGGCAAAAACTATTCAAAAGTATTTGGGTAAGGATTTCGAGGTGAAATCTAGTTTTGGACACATCAGAGACCTTCCTAAAAAAGGCATGGGTATCAATTTGGAAGATTTTACGCCAGATTATGAAATCTCTGCTGATAAGAAAAAAGTGGTGGCTGAGCTGAAAGCAGCATCTAAAAAAGCTGAAACAGTGTGGCTAGCTTCCGATGAAGACCGCGAGGGGGAGGCTATCGCTTGGCATCTTGCACAAGAGCTAAAACTAAAATCCGAAAATACCAAACGAATAGTTTTCCACGAAATTACTAAAAATGCAATACTAAAAGCAGTAGAAAACCCTAGAGAAATAGACCAAAATTTGGTCAATGCTCAGCAGGCAAGAAGAGTTCTTGACCGAATAGTGGGTTTTGAGATGTCGCCAGTCCTTTGGAAGAAAGTGAAACCAGGGCTTTCGGCTGGACGTGTCCAGTCGGTAGCGGTACGGCTCATCGTAGAAAGAGAAAAGGAAATCAGGGAGTTTAAGCCCGTTCCTTCGTATAAAGTGGAAGGCGTTTTTACCAATCTTGAAAAACAAGAAATTTCCGCAAAACTAAAGAAAGATTTTACCAAAGAACAAGATGCGGAGAACTTCCTAAATCAAGTTCAAAACATTGATTTTAAGGTTATTAATATAGATGTAAAACCTGCGCAGCGTTCGGCATCGGCTCCTTTTACCACTTCTACATTACAGCAGGAAGCGAGTAATAGGCTGGGATATGGCGTAACAACGACGATGCGTGTGGCACAGAGACTCTATGAAGAGGGATACATTACCTATATGAGAACGGATTCTGTGAACCTTTCTCAAGAGGCGATAAATGCAGCTAAAAGCCAGATTTTAAAAGAATTTGGTGAAGAGTATTCTCAGCCAAGAAACTATGTGACAAAATCTGCATCAGCACAGGAAGCCCACGAGGCGATTCGTCCAACGGATTTTGGAGTAAAATCCATCGATGATGTCCAGCTGAACAAGCTTTATCAACTTATATACAAACGAACATTAGCCAGCCAGATGGCCAACGCTAAGCTGGAAAAAACGGTAATAGAAATAGGAAATCCAGAGTTACCGCAGCATTTCGAGGCGCAGGGAGAGGTTATAGTTTTTGATGGTTTCCTTCGTGCTTATGGTATTTATAAAAATGAAGATGAAGAGCAGGAAGATGGCGACAAAATATTACCAAAAGTAAATGTAGGCGAAGCTTTGGCGTATAAAAAAATCACAGCTGTAGAAAAATTCAGCCGACCTGTGTCTCGTTTTACGGAAGCAGGTTTGGTTAAAAAACTGGAAGAACTGGGCATCGGAAGGCCGTCTACTTATGCGCCTACGATTCAGACCATTCAGAATCGTGAGTATGTAGACAAGCGCGAAATAGAACCAAAGGAACGCGAAATAGTAAAGCTGACTTTGACAAAAACAGGATTAAAAAAAGAAATCCTAACGGAGAAATTCGGAGGAGATAAAAATAAATTTGTCCCAACAGATATAGGAATTGTCGTAAATGACTTTTTGACAACTAATTTCAATGAAATTTTGGACTATGGTTTCACTGCGAAAGTGGAGCAGGATTTCGATGAAATAGCCAAAGGAGAAGAAAAATGGAAAGATGTTCTAAAAAACTTCTATAGTAGTTTTC
The DNA here is from genome assembly GCA_963519505.1 of uncultured Flavobacteriaceae bacterium. GTDB lineage: Bacteria > Bacteroidota > Bacteroidia > Flavobacteriales > Weeksellaceae > JABCPE02. Next base: position 4,345 of record CAUQOP010000002.1, read on the forward strand.
ACCCAAAAATAGAGGATGTAGGCGAGAATGCAGACAGAGCGACAGGAGAGCGGCTGCTGGGACAAGACCCTAAAACAGGCAAAAATGTTTATGCTCGAATTGGGCGTTTTGGGCCGATGGTTCAGATAGGAGAAACGGACAGCGATGAAAAACCTATTTTCGCATCACTGATGGCGACTCAAAACATCGTTACCATTACTTTGGAGGAGGCTTTGGAACTCTTTAAAGTGCCATTTGATTTACAAGACTACGAAGGAAAAACCGTTACGGTAGGAGTAGGGCGTTTTGGGCCATATGTGAAATGGGGCGAGGCGTTCATCAGTCTTCCAAAGGGAGAAAATCCTCTTTCTGTGGACTATGACAGGGCAGTAGCCATCATAGAAGAAAAGAAAAAGGCAGACGCGCCAGTGGCTTCTTATAAGGGAGAGCCTGTTACCAAGGGAGTAGGAAGATTTGGGCCATATCTGAAATATCAGGATATCTATATCAATGTGCCTAAAAAATATGATTTTGAAAATCTATCCCAAAAAGATGTAGAAGAACTCATAGAGGCGAAGCTCGATAAGGAGGCCAACCGCTATATCCAGCAGTGGGAAGAAGAAAAAATATCGATAGAAAATGGGCGATGGGGGCCTTTTATAAAATTTAAAAAAGCAAATTTCAAGATTCCTAAAAAACAAGATGACACTAAATATACGGCAGAGGAACTGAAAGAGACTTCCTTAGACCAAGTCAAAAAGTGGATTTTGGAGCAGGACAAAACAGCTTTTGTAGAGAAAAAAGCAACAAAGAAAAAATAATGAAAATGAGAGGAAAAGGTAAAGAAATATTTTGCCTTTTTCTCTTATATTTTGTGTAAAGGAATGGATTTACAAGACATTTTTATAAAGCCAGAAAAAATCAGTTGCGAGCATTGGCAGCTGGGAAAAACTATTTCCAATGAAGTTCAGGAAAATGGAGTGGTGCTTATTTTTTGTTCCGATGAAAGAGGGAGCGGAGGAAGTGCTGAGGTAAAGGATTTTAGTAGGCTTAGAAAAGAATTTTATGCCTTGTCGGCGTTTGATTTTGAAGTTCCTATTTGTGATTTAGGAGAGCTTATTTCAGGTAAAACTCAGGCTGATACGCAATATGTTTTGGAGGAAATCCTGACATTTTGTTATAATAAAAATGCAGTTCCAGTTGTCATCGGAGGAAGTGTGGATTTGTCTTATGCATTATTTTCAGCGTTAAATTTCCATCAGAAAGGCATTAACTATGCTCATATATCTAATGTTGCTTCACTTTCAAACGAAGGAGAAGAGATTTTGGAGGCGAACTATTTACACAAGATTTTAACGAAAAAAGAGGCTTCTTTGCGAAATTTTCATCTTTTGGGCTATCAAAGGCATTTGAATGAAATTGCTTTATTAAAGCTGATGAAAGAAGTGGATTTTGATGTCCTTCGCCTTGCTGATATGATGAATACGACGGAGAAGGCAGAGCCTTTTTTCCGCAGGGCAGATATGGTTACGCTCAACTGTGATGCCGTGGAGAGTTTTACAGAGGCTTTTTCTACAAATCCGCAGGTAAATGGGCTGAACCGCCGCGAAATCTGTGCCTATATGAAAGAAATAGGGCTGAGTGAAAATCTGAAAACTGTCGGAGTGTTTAATTTTAATATTCATTCGGAAAACGCTCTAAATCATCAGCTTATGGCACAGATGCTTTGGTATTTGATAGAAGGAATAAATATCCAGAGGACGCATCCAAAGGAGCGTAGTTATGATACTTTTGTGGTTTTGATAGACAATAGGGAATTTAATTTTAAAAGAGATACTTTCAGCGGATTGTGGTATTTTGCGAAGGGAAATGAGGTGAAAAAATGGATTCCTTGTTCCCGAGAAGACTACGAAAATGCGAAAAGAGGCGAACTGAATAAGAGGTTTTTAATATAAGATTATGAAGAAAAAGATTTACCGTATTTTGTTGATATTCATATTGTTTTTAGGAGTAGCAACAATATTATATATGTACAGAAAATTTTCATATGCAGAGAAGCAGGAATATTATCCAGTTCAGGATAATTCTAAGAAAGATAGCATATTGAAAATTGGGATTATTGGTGACAGCTGGGTGGGGCGTACTGATTTGGATAAAAAAATGCAAAAATTCTTTTCTGAAAAAGGAATTGAAGCAGAGTTTATTGCCTTGAGTCATCCTGGAGGAACCTCAAAAGAGATTTATGAGGATATGTTCAAGGAAAAAAATGAAGAATTTTCATCAAAATTTGTGATAGAATCTAAGCCAGATTATTGTATTGTCATTGCAGGAGTAAATGATGTGGCAAGACATATAGGAAAGAAATATTATGCAGATCATATGGTTTTGATTATAAATACTTTGCTACATTACAAAATAAAACCAATTGTTGTAGAAGTGCCTAATTTTGGGGTAGAGGATGTGCAGAAATACAAGAATGTATTTAGTAGGTATACAAATGCTATATCTGAAGCAATTGATGGTGATGAGGTTAATGATAATAATGTGTCTGCGTATAGAGAAGTTCTTTTTACAGAATTGAAAATAAATGATTTGTTTGATAAAATCATACTTTTTGATTCGGATAAAATCAATAAAGATTACAAGAATAACAAGAATTTGTTCACTGATCCATTACATCTTAATGAGCAAGGATATGAAGTTTTTATTAAGGCGCTGTCAGAAGATATCATTGACGAAATAAAAAGAAAAAATGAATGAAATAGAAAAACTAAAAATCATTTTACTATATCATGAAGTGAGTGATGATATTACCGAATCAGGTTTCCAGAATCGGGATAACCTTCCTTATATTCATAAGGTTAAGGATTTTGAGAGAGATCTGGAAATAGTAAAAAATCACATACAAAAAAGAAATGAAGAAGTAATTTTTACCTTTGATGATGGAGGGATCAGCAACCTTCGTTCGGCGGAAATGCTCAGTAGAGAGCAGATGAAAGGTTATTTTTTCATTACAACTTCAAAAATAGGACAGAAAGGGTTTTTGACCTCTGATGATATCCATAAGATTGCTGGTTATGGGCATAATATAGGTTCGCATTCTCATACACACCCTATGATTTTCAAGAGTTTGTCTTATAAACAAATGCTTAGTGAATGGAAAACTTCCAAAGAGATTTTAGAACAAATATTGAGCAAAGAAATCATTTCTTGCAGTATTCCGGGGGGAGACAGTGATAAGAAAACATACGAAAGCGCTTGTGAGGCGGGATTTACGCAGATTTTTGATTCAGAGCCGATAGTTACTCTTCGTAAGATGAATAATTCGGAAATATTCGGAAGATTAAGCATTAAAAATGATGTGACAGGAGAGGATTTACAAAAAATATTAAGATTAGAAAATTTAACTAAATTACAGAGAATTAGAAAATTAAAAAAAATAATAAAAACATTGATTTTTCCTTTGCATCAATATTTACAAAATAAAAAAAACGAGGTCTCGTATTAGAGTTGTTTCTCTCAAAAACTAAAATGACATGAAAAAAGTTTCCATCATCATTCCTGTTTATAATGTAGAAAAGTATCTTGCAAAATGTCTTAATTCATTGGTAAATCAGACTTTGCAAGATGTGGAAATTATCGTTGTAGATGATGGAAGTAAAGATAATTCTAAGCAGATTATAGATGAATTTCAGACCAAATATCCAGATAAAATAAAATCTTTTGTGAAGGAAAATGGAGGGCTGAGCGATGCGAGGAATTTTGGATTGGATAGGGCGAGAGGAGAGTATATAGGCTTTGTGGATAGTGATGATTATGTTACAGAGGAGATGTTTGAGGAGATGTATTCTCTTGCCCAAAAATACGATGCTGAAATGGTAATCTGTAATCTTCAAAAAATCGATGAAAACGGAAAAATTCTTCAAAAACTTACACAGATTCCCAATATGCCAGAGAAAATAAATTTAGCAAAAAATCTTTCTGTTTTTTCGGATTTGGGGTATTTTGCTTGTAATAAACTTTTTAAAAGAGATTTGTTTGAAAACAAGCGATTTAAAAAAGGTGTGCATTTCGAGGATATACAGTTGGTGCCACAGCTTTTGTTGAGTTGTAAAACTTTAGCTCAGACTCAAAATTATCATTACCAATATCTTGAACGACAGGATTCTATTACGAAAACCCATACGGAAAAAGGTTTAGACTTGTTAAAAGCAGTGAAGGATGTGGAAGAAGTGTTTTACAGTTCTGAATATTCCCATGAAAAGGACGCACTGAAGGGGTTTTGGATATTCGAGGCGGTTTATTCTTATTTGGCGTATTTGGCTTTTGTGAAAGATGATAATTTATACCGAAAAATGTCAGCAGAACTCAGAAAATTCATAAATGAAAGAAAAATATCTTTGATAGAAATTCTTAATTATAAGCGGTTTGGTAAGAATTATCTCGTATCTTTGCCAATTAAGAAAAAAGTATATTATTTATTGTATTTTTTGAGGCAGGAATGGCTTTTGAGAAAAATACTGAAATAACAGATAGAAAATGATACATTTCCTACACCCTATTTTTACAATACTGACAATAGTTCTGGTGGTTTACAGCTTCTTAGAGGTGAATAATTACAAGAATTATAATTCTGTGTGGGTGGTGATCGCTTTTTTGACAATATTTATTGGGTTAAGATTCTGGGTAGGTGCAGATTATGGGAATTATTTTAGGGCATATCATAAATTTGGAGAAGATCTGGATATGTCAGATATTCTCAATATGATTAGAGAAAGGAGGAAGGATATACACATGGAGTGGTTGTATTTGTTTTTTGCAAACATTATATATGAGGCAGGTTTTTCGTTTTATATTTTTACTTTTTTCTTGGCAATTGTTTCTATCTCAATTAAATATAAAGTTTTTACTGATAATGCTGTGTATCCAGCATTTGCGATGTTGTTGTTTATGTATCCTACATTACTTGTTTCTGATGGAGGACAAATGAGACAGGGGATGGCTATGGCAATACTACTTTTTTCCTTTAGATATATTAAGGAGAGAAAACTTCTTATGTTTTTGTTCACTGTGTATTTGGCAGTAGGTTTCCATACATCAACAACAATTTTTATTATTGCCTATTGGGTGGTTTTGATTCCTATGAATTCTACTCGTATATTAATAGCTGTTTTAATATGCATGGCATTATCTCCATTAAAACTTTATCAGTATATTTCGTTATTGGATTCTTTTGCTTCTACGGGAGTTTATTCTGGTTTTCAATCTTATGAATCATTAGATATTGAAGAATCTTCGGTTCGTTTTATTAAGCTTACGGATTTAATGTGTATAATGTACACCTATTTTTTAGTTACATATGATAAAATAGCATGTCAAAAAATCCCATATTATGAATATATGAGAAATATAGGAGTTTTGGGTATATGTTTGTATTTTATTTTTAGATGGAATGAGATATTTTCATCAAGATTGGTGGCTAATTTTTTTATTTACATACCTATGGTGTTGGTAAATATAGTTGCCGCTATAAGTAATGATAGAATAAAGAAGCCTTTACATTATATACTTTTGGTATTTGTTGTTTTCCAATATTTTGTATATGCTAATCAACATGGATTGAGGACAGGATATACAATGAATTATATGAATCTTTTATGGGTAGAATAAAATTATTATGAATGAAATAAAACTATTTTTTGGATTAGAAGGACAAATGTTTTTTCTTGTGAAAATATGTTTTGTTCTTTTACTTTCTTTTTTGTTAAGTTATAAAGCTATACCTGTAATCATTAGAATTTCAAAAAGTAAAAATCTAATGGACATACCAGGTGATAGAAGTTCCCATGAGTATAAAATTCCTAATCTTGGTGGAATAGCTTTGTTTTATACAATAGGCATCTGTGCGCCAATTTTTGCTTATGAACTATTTGTGCAGTATAGATTTTTGTTTCCTGCATTGGTTATCTTGCTTTATATAGGAGTAATGGATGATATTTTGGTGATGAAAGCCTATAAAAAACTAATTGGGCAAATTGTTATTGCGACCATGATGGTAGTGGGTTCTGATGTACGAATAAGAAGTTTGTTTGGTTTGTTTGGTATTTATGAATTAGAATATTTTGTAAGTGTATTTTTTAGTATATTCTCATTTATTATACTTATCAATGCATTTAATCTGATAGATGGAATAGATGGGCTAGCAGGAATATTTGCGGTGATTAGTTTTTCTATTTTTGGATTTAGTTACTATCGTTTGGGAGAATATAATTACCCAATGGTTATTCTTTGTGTGGTGATTATAGGGTCTTTGTTGGGTTTTTTATATTATAACTTATCCAATGACTGGCGGCAAAAGATTTTTATGGGAGACACAGGTTCTATGATTATAGGATTTATCCTTGTGTTTACGGCATTTTATTTTATTGATTTATTTATCAGTGGCGGAGATGCAGTCCCTGTAGGAAGACCAAAATACCATATGGAAACAGCACCTATTATAGCGGCTACTATTTTGATTATCCCTATTATAGATACTTTGAATGTTATCATTGTAAGGATTTTGAATAAGAAATCACCATTAAGGGCGGATAGAAACCATATCCATCACAAGGTTTTGGATTTAGTTTTTACCCATAAAAAGGCCACGGCATTTATTATCATCTATTACATGGGAATAGTTTTGGTTACCTATTTTCTGCGCCATATGGATATTAATTTATTATTTTTAGTAGTGCTTAGTTTAGGTTTTTTTGGAGCATATTTGCCAAATATTATATCAAAAATGAAGAAATAATAATAAAAATCATATTTTTGTAAAATCAATAATAAAAATGATGAAAAGAAATAGTATTTTAGGCCTAGTGGCAGCAATGATGATGGTATCTTGTGTGGGAACAAAAGATGTAAAATACCTTCAAAAAAATGAAAATCTGGAAATTAACTCTGAGGGATTAGTTCCTTACAATATTCCTGTATATAGAGTTACAAAAAATGATATACTTTCTCTTAATGTGATTACAACACCTAAGGGAGATGCTGCTCAGTTTTATTCTTCATACAATGTTTCAGGAGGAGATGGTGCTGGATCAGGAACTATGAATCCAAGTGTATCGGGAGCATCTGGTGCATCGTCTGGAAGTGGAGGTACAGGGACTATGTCTGGTGGTAATGGGAATTACTATTTCCGAGGGCTAAAGGTGGACTCTAAAGGAGATATAAATGTTTTTGGAATAGGTTTTATAAAAGCTGAAGGAAGAACATTGGAAGATATTTCTCAAGAAATCCAAACTCGTGTAAACGAAAATTTCTTAGGAGGAAAATCTGAAGTAAGACTTAATTTAGACGGGATAAGATACTATATCCTTGGAGATGTAGAGACCATAGGAATTACAGGTGAAAAAGTAGCGTACAAACAGACACTTACCATCACAGAGGCTTTGGCGATGAATGGCGGACTAAATAGAACTGTAGATAGAAAGAACATAGTTCTACATAGAAAACTTCCAGAAGGAATAAAGATAGTAAAACTAGACCTTACAAGAGAAGATGTGATGAATTCGCAGTATTATTGGCTTCAGAATGGGGATGAGATTTATTTAAATACCAGAGGAAGAAACCTTAATGGATTTGGTAAAGAGCCTATTCAAGCTGTTAGTACAGCAGTTTCCCTTATTACATCGGCTCTTACGGTTTATCTTCTATTTTCAAGATTATAAAATATGATTCCAGGAAAAAATAATAATACGCAAGAACAAATACCCACAGGACAGGAAAAAAGTAAGGTGGGGACATTCAGTATATTTAGCGTAGAGAGTTTTATTAGGAGAATTATTAGAAACTGGTATTGGTTTGTGGGGCTTGCTATTTTGGGATATAGTATTTTTTATATTTATAACAAGTGGTATGTTCAGAGAATTTATGCTTCAAATTTGTCTTTGAGTATCTCAAGTGGTACAGCTAGCTATTTTACGCCTAATCAGTCTATTAACTTCATTTGGGGACAAGAAGGAAATCAAGATGGAGTGTTCCTCAAAAAAATGGTTCTATCTAGAAGCCATAATGAATATTTAGTTCAGGAATTGGATTTATTTGTAGGATATTCTACAAAGGGACTTCTAAAATCTACATATTTGGACAAATATGACTCTCCTGTTCTTGTAGAAGTGGATAAGGAACATTTACAACAGGTCAATTATCCTATAACGATTTACCCAAAAGGAAATGGAAAATATGAAATAGAACTTCCTGAGGAGGGGCATTCTACACATTTGTATAGCTATAAGATAGAAGGGTTTAAAGATGTTTCTGCATACGAAAGGCCAGCAAATAAGGTGGTTTCGGTTAATCAATGGTATGAAACACCTAACCTACGGTTTAGATTGGTTCATAATCCAGAAGCAAAAGTTAAGTTAGATAAAATTATAATCAATTTAAGCACAGTAGATCAAGCTGTTAGGACGATAATTTCTACTATAAATGTAGAATTTGATAAAGAATTAAACACCATAATGACTATCAGTAAGAAAGGTTATAACCTTCGTGAGACGGTATCTTTCTTAAATCAATCTGTGGAGAAACTTATTGAAAAAAGAGAAGAGGACAAAACCCTTGTGGATAAGAATACTCTTCAATACATCAATGATAATCTTAAAAAGGTTAGACAAAAACTAGATTCTAGCGCAAACAACTTTAACCAGCTGAAAATAGATAAAAAGATGTTCAGTGTGGAGGGGAAAGACCAAGAGTTGTTGAAAAAAATCTATGATTTGGAGATAAAAAGAGCTGAACTACTTACAAAAATGAATTCTCTTAATAATATAAGAAATTCTGTAAGTAGAAGTTTGGAAGATCTTATCAATGTTAATAGTGCGGGAATAGAAGATGGAGGTTTTATGGCAACTATTTCGGAGCTTAAAGCCTTGTATCTTAAAAGACTAGAAATGTCCACTATCTATACACCTGATTCTGAGCCTATGAGGGAGATTAACAAACTTATCAGTGAGGCTAGGGGAAAATCCTATGGCAGATTGAACGATTATTCTTCTGTTTATAATGAACAATTGGCTAAAATAAATGATGATATCAGAAGAGCAGAGCTGGATTTGGTACATTTACCTGATGACCAAAGGAAATATATAGATATGGAAAGGGAATATAAGGTGATAGAAACAACCTACAATACTCTACTTTCTAAACAAGCAGAAACTCAGCTGAGACTCGCAACAGCTAAATCTGATTTGACCATCATAGACCCAGCAAAAGACTTAGGACAAGGACCTATTGGACCGAATGTAGCAATTGTGAAATATGGACTTGTGTTTGGTTTTATGCTTATACCATTGTTGCTGATTTTAGTAACAGAGATACTGGACAACAGGGTAAAATCCATAGCAGAGCTATTAGGCGTTATCAAGATACCTCTTCTAGGTGTTATTGGTAAAAATCTTCATGAGAATAACCTTACAGTATTGGAGCAGCCAAAATCTTCTATTTCAGAGGCGTTTAGGGGAATCAGAGCGAATTTAAGATTTCTCTATAATGAAGATGGAAATAGCAAAGTGATTTTGGTGACTTCATCAGTAGGAGGAGAAGGAAAAACATATTGTTCCATCAATATAGCATCAGTTCTAGGGCTTAGTGGCAAAAAAACTATTTTGCTCGGAATGGATTTAAGAAAGCCTAAAATTTTTGGAGACTTTAAGATAAACAACAAATACGGAATTTCTAATTATCTTTCGGGAGATATAGAAATGCACGAGATTATCAATAAAACCAAAATTCCTGCTTTGGATGTGGCGACTTCTGGACCGATTCCACCAAACCCTTCGGAGCTTTTGATGAGTGACAAGAACAAGGAATTTATAGAATCATTGAAAAAAGAGTATGATTTTATCATTATAGACTCGCCGCCAGTAGGGTTGGTTGCGGACTCTTTTGAATTGATGAAACTTACTGATGCCAATGTATATGTAGTAAGGCATGAATACACAGAAAAACACATGCTTAGAATGGTAACAGAGAAGTATCACGCAGAGGAAATTAAGCATCTTGGGCTTATTTATAATGATTTTGTGTCTAAGCAAGGTTATGGTTATGGCTACGGTTATGGCTATGGTTACGGCTATGGTTACGGCTATGGCTATTTTGATGAAGATAAAAACTATGAAGAGCCTACTCTGATCAAAATCAGAAATAAAATCAGAAGTATTCTTGGAAGAAACAAATAAACAAAAAAAGAGCAATGAAAAATTGCTCTTTTTTATATTTCAATATCAACTACATAGCCTTCGTGGTTTCTTATGTTGATGACATTTCCATCTTGGTAACAAAGATATTGACCTTTTATTCCTTGTAAAATACCACTGAACTTAGGATGCTTGTCTAAGGTAAAAGCTAAAATTTTCTCAGGAGTCGTGTATGGGAAATCTATTTTCCAGATTTTTTCTTCATTGATGGCGAATTTTCTACTTTCTATTGGAAAAATGCTCTTTATTTTATTTCTAAAATCAATTAAATCAATCTCGTCTTCATACTCATTTTGGAGCATTTTTCGCCAGTTGGTTTTATCTGAAATATGTTGTTTCAGAGCGACTTCTATTACGCCTGCTTCGTAGCGATTTTCAGTTCGTGCGATGGGCAGGGCAAATGTAGCACCTTGGTCTATCCATCTCGTTGGGATTTGGCTTTCACGAGTTACGCCGACCTTTACATCACCAGTATATGCTAAATATACGATGTGAGGCTGAAGCTGAATGTTTTTTTCTATTTCCAAATTTCGCTCCTCTATGCCGAGATGAGCAGTGGAAAGCTCTGGTTTTAAGATGGAGTCGCTGGCGAAAGGACTTTCGAAAAAACATTTTTTACAAAATCCCATTCGGAAAACGGGTTCGCTGCTTCCGCATTCTATACATTGATAACCAATGTGTTGTATGCTTATTTTCTTTCCAAATAACTCATTTAGGTGTATGATGTCTCCTGAAATATTTAGATAATATTGCACAGGTTCAGCAAGTTGAGTTATCATTTTATTGATTTGTCCTTTGAATAACATCTTCTTTTTTATAAATACAAAAATATAAATTTTATGAATAGAAAAAGCGGGTCGTGAAATTGTTATTTTTTTCATACATTTGCCGTTTGTAAAAAAAGATAATGAAAAGGATATTTATTCTATTAGGGTTTGTAGGATTGACAAACATTTATGCACAAAAAGGAAGAGTTGGAGTTAATACGGACACTCCTAAAGCTACATTGGATATCAAAGGAATGCCAGGTTCTGATCCAAATAATGATAAGATGATAGGTATCTTGATACCAAGAGTAACTGCGGCAGAAATGAAAACCATGTCAATGGATGCAGATTTTGGAGAGGACCAGCATACAATACTTGTTTATCTTACTGGTACTATGCCAACAATAGACCAGGCAGACAAACATGAATATGTAACAGATGAGGGATTCTATTATTGGAATAATACAGCTTTAAAATGGATTCCTCTTAATGACCTTAGATATGTGGGAAGAGGGAATCATATAACCATGGATGCTGGAAAAAATGGAACTTCACTTCCTGCAGGAAGCAATAATATAGGAATAGGAAAAGGAAGTCTTAATGCGAATACAGGGTCAAATAATATTGCTGTAGGGACTAGTGCTCTTCTGAAAAACACTTTAGGGAGTGGAGCTGTTGCTATAGGTACCAATGCTCTTATAAGAAATACTAAAGGAAAGAATAATATTGCTATTGGAACTAATACTCTTACACAAAATACAGAAGCAGATAATAATATTGCTATTGGTATCACAGCATTAAATCTTAATACAGAGGGAACTAATAATGTTGCCATAGGAGGAGAGGCTCTTACTAATAACAAAAAAGGGAAAAATAATATTGCTCTTGGACCAAATACACTTAGACAAAATATAGATGCAGATAATAACTTTGCTATTGGTCTGAATGCTCTTGAGGCAAACACAATAGGACAAGCTAATATGGCGGTTGGTAATGGAGCTCTTTCACGAAACACAAACGGTGGATATAATATGGCGTTTGGATATAATACCATGCCTCTAAATTTAACAGGTTCTTATAATATTGCATTAGGATATAATTCTGCTAACCAAATTGTAAATGGGAATTATAATACTGTAATAGGAACAGGAGGTTCGTATATAAATAATGGAAACGGGAATATTAGCATAGGAAATTCTGAAGCTGGTACAGATACAGCATCGTTAGATAATATCATTGCTATAGGTCATGGCATTACACCTACTACAGATAATACTATCGTTTTAGGAAATAGTACAGCAACAGGGCCAAAAGTAGGAGTGGGAACTTATACTCCTCAGGCAAAATTGGATGTTAATGGAGACATCAGAGTAGGAGGGACTACAACACCTTGTTCAGTAGCTAATGAAGGGGCTATCCGCTATGAATCATCATTAAAGAAATTCCAAGGGTGTGATGGTTCTAGCTGGGTTTCTCTTCACTAAAAAATAAAAATTAACAAGCATAGAAGTTTCTTTATTTTAAAAGAAACTTCTTTTTTTATACTTTTGTATATCTAAAAAATATAAAATGACATATCTCATTACAGGTGGAAGTGGTTTTATTGGTTCGAATCTGACAGAATATTTGCTAAAAAACGGACATTCTGTCATCAATGTAGATAATTTTGATGATTTTTATCATTACAAAATCAAAATAGAAAATACTTTGGAGAGTGTAAATTCTTCAGAAGGTTTTGAGTATAAAGATAAAGAATCTGATATTCAAAATCTTATAAATAAAACAAAATCAAACAATTATCAGTTGTATTATCAAGACATTCGTGATATAAATGGTTTGAAACAAATTTTTCAAAACCATCATATAGATGTAGTGATACATTTGGCGGCTCTGGCTGGTGTGCGCCCTTCCATAGAGAGGTCGATGGACTATGCGGAGGTCAATATATTAGGCTCTATGAATATCTTTGAACTTTGTAAAGAATTTGGAGTTAAAAAAATCATATGCGCTTCATCATCAAGTGTTTACGGAAATAATGAGAAAGTTCCTTTTTCTGAAATAGATAATGTAGACCGCCCTATTTCTCCCTATGCTGCCACTAAAAAAAGCGTAGAAATTATAGGACACACTTACCATCATTTGTATGGAATAGATATGATTCAGCTGAGGTTTTTCACTGTTTATGGGCCTCGTCAGCGCCCTGATTTGGCGATTCATAAATTTACTAAAATCATATCCGAAAATGGAAAAATCCCATTCTATGGCGATGGCACCACAGCCCGTGATTACACTTTTATTGATGATATTATAGACGGAATTGCTAAATCTGCCCAATATTTAGAGAACAACCAAGGAGTGTATGAAATTATAAATCTAGGTGAAAATGAGGTGGTTATGCTTAAAGATATGCTCTCGGAAATTGAACAGAATTTGAATAAGAAAGCGGATTTGGATAAACTGCCTATGCAGCCTGGAGATGTCAAAAAAACCAATGCTGATATTACAAAAGCAAAGACATTAGTAAAATATTCTCCGAAAACCAACTTCCAAAATGGCATAAAAAAATTTGTGGAATGGTTTTTGAGAAAAAAACATTAAATTTGTAGAAAATTAAAATAATAGTATGTACTGGACATTAGAATTGGCATCTTATCTTAGTGATGCCCCTTGGCCGATGACTAAAGCAGAGTTGATTGATTATGCTATCAGAACAGGAGCTCCGATGGAGGTTGTGGAAAATTTACAAGCGATTGAGGATGAGGGAGAAATCTACGAAAGCATAGAGGAGGTTTGGTCAGACTACCCAACAGATGAAGACTTCCTTTGGAACGAAGACGAATACTAAAAAATAATGACAGAAAGTCTTACAGATTCTCTGTTATATTTATATATAAAAAGCAGAAATATAGTTAAATAAATACAAAAACCAATGGTAAAAACTATTGGTGTAGATAAGTTATGAGTTTTTTTAATAAAATTTTGAAGAGCTTTTTGGGAGATAAAAACCAAAGAGATTTAAAGGAAGTTGGTAAAATTGTCGCGAAAATAAAGAAAGTAGAACCTGTAATCAGAGAACTTTCTGATGATGAACTGCGAGGAAAAAGTAGGGAGTTTAGAGAAAAGATAAAAAGTGCGACAGCAGATATAACTACTCAAATAGAGCAGATAAAGGAACAGATAAAAACCACTGCCAACATTGATGAGAAAGAAGCATTGTTTACTAAAATAGAAACTTTACAGAAGGATGCTTATCAAAAAGAGGAAAAAGTTCTTAATGAAATTCTTCCAGAGGCATTTGCTGTTCTTAAAGACACAGGACGCCGATGGACAGAGAATGGACAGATTGTAGTACAAGCTACAGATAGAGATAGAGAGTTGGCAGCGACAAAGGATTTTGTAGAAATACAAGGCGACAAAGCTGTTTGGAAAAATAAATGGAACGCAGCGGGAGCTGACATCACATGGGATATGGTGCATTATGATGTACAGTTCATAGGAGGAGCTGTTTTGCATGGTGGAAAAATCGCAGAGATGGCAACGGGAGAAGGGAAAACATTGGTAGGAACACTTCCTATCTATCTGAATGCGCTACCAGGAAGAGGAGTGCATGTGGTTACTGTGAATGACTACCTTGCGAAAAGGGACTCTGCATGGATGGGACCGCTTTATCAGTTCCATGAGCTTACGATAGACTGTATCGATAATCACCAGCCTAATACAGATTCCAGAAGAAATGCATATGCATGTGATATTACTTATGGAACGAATAATGAATTTGGTTTTGATTATCTGAGAGATAACATGGTGAACTCTCCAGATGAGCTAGTTCAGAGAGAGCTAAACTACGCCGTAGTGGATGAGGTGGACTCTGTATTGATAGATGATGCGAGAACGCCTTTGATTATCTCAGGACCTGTTCCTATGGGTGATAGACACGAATTTGATGTTCTAAAACCATCTGTGGATAGAGTAGTAGAAGTTCAGAAAAAAGTAGTTTCTGCGATTTTTAATGAAGCTAAAAAACTAATCGCACAAGGAAATACAAAAGAAGGAGGGTTCAAATTACTCCAAGTATATAGAGGTCTTCCAAAAAATAAACATTTGATAAAATTCCTTTCTGAGGATGGAAATCGTGTTTTGCTTCAAAAAACAGAAGCCCAATATATGCAGGACAACAGCCGTGAGATGCATAAGGTGGACAAGGACTTGTATTTCGTGATTGATGAGAAGAATAACCAAATAGACCTTACAGACAAAGGTGTGGAATATATGTCCCAAGGGAACTCGGATCCTAATTTCTTCGTTCTTCAGGATATAGGGACAGAGATCGCAGAACTTGAGGCTAAAAACCTTTCTAAGGAAGAAGAATTTGCTGCAAAGGATGAATTATTGAGAGAATTCGCAATTAAATCCGAAAGAGTTCACACACTGAATCAATTGCTAAAAGCCTACACACTTTTTGAGAAAGATGACCAATATGTGGTAATGGATGGCGAGGTGAAAATCGTGGATGAGCAGACAGGGCGTATCATGGAAGGTCGCCGTTATTCAGATGGACTTCACCAAGCTATAGAGGCTAAAGAAAATGTGAAAATCGAGGCGGCAACTCAGACTTTCGCAACCATCACTCTACAAAACTATTTCCGTATGTATAACAAATTGTCTGGAATGACAGGGACAGCGGAAACAGAGGCAGGAGAGTTTTGGCAGATTTATAAATTAGATGTGGTTGTTATCCCTACCAATAGACCTATCCAGAGAATAGACAAACAAGATTTGGTATATAAAACCAACAGAGAGAAATACAATGCTGTAATAGAAGAAATAGAAAGACTTACGGCCCAAGGAAGACCTGTGCTAGTGGGAACTACTTCGGTGGAAATTTCACAATTACTATCAAGAGCATTGAGTTTGAGAAAGATACCACACCAAGTATTGAATGCTAAATTGCATAAAAAAGAGGCGGAAATCGTAGCAGAAGCTGGGAAACCGAGTGTAGTTACTATCGCAACTAACATGGCAGGGCGTGGAACGGATATCAAACTTCAAGATGAAGTGAAAAAAGCAGGAGGATTGGCGATTATCGGTACCGAAAGACATGATTCGCGCCGTGTGGACAGACAGCTTAGAGGTCGTGCGGGTCGTCAGGGAGATCCAGGAAGCTCTCAGTTCTATGTTTCTTTGGAGGATAACCTGATGCGTCTCTTTGGTTCGGAGAGAATTGCAAGAATAATGGATGGAATGGGACATAAAGAAGGAGAATATATCCAAAGTTCTATCATCACAAAATCTATCGAAAGAGCTCAGAAAAAAGTAGAGCAGAATAACTTCGGTATCAGAAAAAGATTGCTAGAGTATGATGATGTGATGAATAAGCAGAGAGATGTAATCTATAAGAGAAGAAAAAATGCTCTCTTTGGAGACCATTTGAAGTATGATATAGAAAATATGATCTATGATACTGCTGCAGCTATCGTATCACAGACTAAACCAACAGGAGATTACAAAACATTTGAGTATGAGGTAATCAAGTATTTCACTATGGAAGTGCCTGTTTCTGAGGAGGAATTTAAGAATAAACAAGTGTCAGAATTAGTGGATATTGTTTATCAAAAAGCATCCGAAGATTACAAAATGAAACTTCAAGTGTTGAAAGAGAAAGCATTCCCTATTATTGAGAATGTGTATAATCAGCAAGGTTCTTTATTTAAGAATATTCAGGTGCCATTCTCGGATGGACATAGAATGCTGAACATTGTGACAGACCTAAAAGAAGCGTATGAGAGCCATTGCGATAGCTTAATTACCGATTTTGAGAAGAATATTTCTCTTGCGATTATCGATGAAAACTGGAAGTTGCATTTGAGAGAGATGGATGATCTTCGCCGTTCTTCACAAGGTGCTGTTTATGAGCAGAAAGACCCGCTTGTAATCTAAAAACAGGTATCTTTCCATTTGTTTAGCGATATGGTGGATAGTGTAAATAAACAAATCGTTTCGTTCTTATTTAAAGGTGAAATGCCAGTAAATAACAATTAAAACAATAAAAAGGAGCAGCTGAATTTATGGCTGCTCTTTCCTTTATAAAATGAAATTACCAAAGTCTGAACTCAGAAAAATCTACATAGAAAAAAGAAAATCCATGTCTTCTGCAGAGGTAGAGGATTTGTCCAAAAGTATTTTTAAACAGTTTTTGGGAGTATTTGATATGTCCAAAGTTAAAAATGTGCATGTTTTCCTTCCGATTAAACAGAAAAATGAAGTTTCTACTTGGGATTTTATTAAATATTTTTGGGATAAAGGAATATCAGTATTTGTTCCTAAAATAGTACAAAACGAAATAAAGACTATCCAACTGAAACCAGACACGCCACTAAAAGAAAACAGCTGGGGAATTCTAGAGCCAGAGGATGATTTTGTGGAAGATATTAAATATGATATCGTTATAACACCGCTGTTATATTGTGATAATAACGGGAATAGAGTGGGCTATGGCAAAGGTTTTTATGATATGTTTTTCTCAAAAATAAACCACAATGTCCTAAAAGTAGGAGTTAGTTTTTTTCCGCCAGAGGCATTGATATCGGATGTTTCTGAGCAGGATGTTCCCTTGGATTACTTGGTAACTCCTACAGAAGTGCTGTCTTTTATATCAAAATCGATAAAGTAAAACTTGAATTCTTTTACGAATTTCACAGGAGATTTTTTGAGGATGTAGCTTGCTTTTTTATCAAAAAAGCCAATACTTTTTCTGTCTTTTGTTATATACTCAACTGTAAAATTAGCGATATTAAGAGTGTCTTTATCGGTAATTTGTTTATCGATATCAAGATTTATAACCCGAATATTTTTTACCCTTAAACTATCCAGCTCAGCAATGAGAGGCTTGGTTTTGATAGAATCTGGCGATAAAAAATAACTATTGATTTGGTTATAAATCAGCGAATCTACTCCTGTATTCCTGTTCCCAGAAGCATAGATAGCAGAAAGGTCTAGTAGTTCTTGTATTTTTTGTTTTGTGATGTTATTGATTGCCTGCACACTATCCATTTTTATAGAAGGATAGGAAGTCTTGTTATGGTGTTTTATTTTATCCAAATCACTCATTTCTTCAGTCTCTTTTTTAGAGCAGGAAAAAACAAAAAGACATGAAATGATAATGAGAAATAATGATTTAATTTTTTTCATTGTTTTCAATTTTGAATTTAATAGCAATAATCTTTCCATTTTCGATTTTGGTATCAAGAACCTTGAGATTTCGTAAAGACTGGGTAGGTGTGGTTACCAGACCGATGTATTTTTGTTTACTAAGCGTTTCTACGCCATATATTTCGTTGTCAAATATCTGGTATATCAGAGCATTGTCACTGATTAGGTGATTTAGTTTTTGCTGTCTGTTTTTTATGTGTTCCAGTGATGAGTTGTCCTTATCCTTAGTTGAATAATAATAAAGCATAAGCGCATAATCATCTGGTTTTAAGGCAATATGCTCCACCTCTGGCGCATCTTCCAGATTTCTGAAAATTTCTACTTTTTCGTACAGAGGTGTACTTACTTCCATTCGTAAAGTTTTATCTTTCGTATTGATATAGAAGCATTCGCCAGGGTTTACTTTATAGAGGATAGGAGATTCTTTTTCCTTGATTACTTTTATGTTTATTGTGCTTTGGATAGCTGTTCCTCTGTCTGCATCTGTAAAGCAGAATTGGTAAGATTTTTTAAACAAACCGTCAGAATACAATAAAACTATGATAAATAAAGCCAAAACAGCAGAAGTGATAACCCATATATAGGCTTTTATACTAGAAAATGATGATTTTTTATTGGGTTGGTTTTCAGTGGTTTTTGTATCTAATAAAGATGTAGTGTTTTCTATTTTTTCTTCAAGTTCAGGCTCTGGTAAGGATTCAGCTTCAGCTTCAACTTCAACTTCAACTTTGTCTTCTAAATCTGCTGATTCCTCAGAAAAACTTTTTTTTAATTCATACCAAGACTGGTATCCGATATATGCTGAAAACATATTCAACATGTCTATTCTTGGCAGCTTATCTATGTTTGTGGATTTAAAATAGGTGTAAAAAGTCTTTTCACTGATACTTCCTTTGACTTTTTTTCTTAAATCTTCTTGAAAATATACAATGTCTATTCCCTTCCATTGAGAAATATCCTCCTCGGAAGGGCTGTGATTCTTCAAATATTCTATCTGAATTTCCTTTTTTAATCGCTCAAAACACTCTAAATCCAAATTACTCAAAACACGAATTCATATTTAATTTACTGATAATCAGTATTCTTTATTTGTAAAATATTTTACAAAGATATTACAATTATTTTTCATAGGCAATTTTTTTTCTCGCTATATCTTTGCCCTGTTGATTTGATGTTCAGATTAACAAGTTGAGTCAAGAAATTTAATTTTAACCTTTTAAAAAATTTTTATTATTATGAAAAAGTCATTATTCGCAGCTGCTGTTGTAGCATTAGCATTAGTATCTTGTAACAAAAAAGCTGAAGAAGTAAAAGACGCTGTTGATTCTACAGCTCAAGAAACTGCTGCTACTGTTGATTCTGCTACTGGT
>CAUQOP010000003.1:0-23229 GCA_963519505.1 uncultured Flavobacteriaceae bacterium
ATATTACAGATTATAAAAGTCAGCTGCATAGAAGCCTATTTGGATACTATCACTAGATTCTGGGGCTTACATATGCTGATTATCCATTGAAAGCAGAAGGGCTGATGAAAACAGCTCTTGAGTATGGAATGAATATGAAGCATGATAGAGCCTTAGCGAAGTTTAATCTGGCGATAGCGGCTCTCTCTAGAGGTAATAAAACAGATGCACAGAGATTGTTAAATGACGATCAAAAACTGGACACAGCAGGAATGCTTACAGAGCATATCAGGACAATGAAAGAGCAAATGAAAAAGCCAAACATGCAGAAACACATGCATAATCCTAATATGAGACATAGAGGTAAATTCTTCTAGTTTTGGGATTTGATGACAAATAAAAAATGGAGATTAATTATTAATCTCCATTTTTCTTAATATATTTTTAATGTCAATGTTATGTAGGCAAGCCCAGTCGCCGCGATAACATTCTTTATTCCCAAAAACAGAACACGGTCGGCAGGAAAGGTCATTCACTTGGACAATGTCTTCCTCGCTTTGTCCATAGCCAAGAAAACCAGCATAAGGATGCGTCTGCCCCCAGACAGATATACAGCGAGTTCCTACCAGACTCGCCAAGTGCATATTAGCCGAGTCCATAGAAATCATCAGTTCTAATTGTGAGATTTTTTCTAATTCTTGTTTTAAAGAAAGTTTCCCTGCGAGGGATTCTGAATTAGGAATTTGTTTTTCCCATTCATTGAGGATTTCTACTTCCTTTTTCCCGCCACCGAAGAAGAACAGTGGTTTTTCTTTGGCAATTTCTTTCGCTAATTCAAAAGATTTTTCCAACGGAAGCATTTTCCCAAAATGCTGTGCAAAAGGCGCAAAACCTACGCCGTTTTTTATTCCTTGTTGAGGTCTGAGCTGATGTGAAAGCGTTAATGAAAATCCCATTTTTCTCAGAACATTGGCATATCTTTCGGTGTTTTTTTTGAGTGGAGTTTTATTAAGGTTTTTGATGTCGATTAGTTGTTTTTTCTCTTTTCGCCCTTTGTCTATTTTATGAATAGGAAGTCTTTTTAGCCAAAAGAAAAAATTGAGAATATTGGATCTGAGGACATTATGGAAGTCTGCAACCATATCTGGCTGAAATTCAGACAAGATTTCATTGGACAGTTTTTTTAGTCCAAAAAATCCATTGTATTCCTTTAAATCCACTCCTTTAAATTTGAGTCTTGGGATTCCATCAAATAAATCTCTGAAATTTTTTCTGGAAACCATCAAGATTTCTGTATCAGGATTTTCATCAAGAAACTCTTTGAGAACGGGCACCAGCATGGCGATGTCGCCAAATGCCGAAAAACGGTAAGCGAGTATTTTGGTCACGATTTTAGTTGATAAGCTACAGCGTAGAATTTTATTTGTTTTATCATTGAGGCAAGTCCATTTGCTCTGGAAGGAGAGAGGAATTCCTGCAGCCCGATTTTGGAAATAAAATCAAAATCAGCCGCCAGAATTTCTTTGGCAGTATGTCCGCTGTACACTCCCACTAAAAGAGAAATAATTCCTTTTGGCAAAATTCCATCAGAATCAGCAAGGAAAAAAATCTTGCCATCGCGCAGTTCGGCATCCAGCCAAACCTGAGACTGACAGCCTTTTATTAAAATATCTTCATTCTTTTTTTCCTCTGGAAGACCTTTTAGTTCTTTGCCCAAATCTATGATATATTCATACTTCTGCTCCCAGTCCGAGAGAAAGGCGAAATCATCTATTAGTTCCTGTTGTTTTTCCTTGATACTCATCATGCGATTTTTGCAAAAATAAAAAATATAACAGATTTCAGGGCAGAAAATTTCTAAACAACTTTAAAAATAAAATATGACATAAAGTCAGACGAAAAAAATGGTAAAATATTTGATATTGTTTGTTGAATAATTACTAATTTAGTAATATAATTTAAGATTATGGAAAATAAGTTTTCAGAGGGAATGGATAGGGTGCTTCGCCATAGTAGACTCGAAGCAAATAGGCTGAAAAGCGAGTTTCTGAATACAGAACATTTTTTATTGGGAATTATCGGCACGGAGAATTCTGCAAGAAATATTTTGGAAGCACTAAAAGCAGATTTGGTTCAAATTCGCAGAAAAATAGAAAATATCAGCATCAATAATAATTTTAGCTCAAATCCTGATAGAAGCATTATGCCTACTAAATTGGCAGAATATTCTTTGAAAAGAGCATCTTTGGAGAGCAAACAGTATCGTTCCGATGAGGTGAATACGATTCATCTTCTGCTGGGTATTTTATATAAAATAGATGACCCTACTACGCATATTTTGGAGGCGTATGATATTGATTATGAAAGCGTAGCTGCTGAATATAGAGCAATGCTTAAAAATAGTGGACAGCTGCCAAAAGCTTCTTTTGATGATGAGGAAGATGATGCTGAGGATGCTGCATTTCCACAAGCGAATAAACCAACAGGAAATATCGGAACAGGAAAAAGCAAAACACCTACGCTGGATAATTTCGGAAGGGATTTGACAACGATGGCTAAAGAAGGGAAATTAGACCCTGTGATTGGTCGTGAAAACGAAATTGAAAGGGTATCCCAGATTCTTAGCCGAAGAAAGAAAAACAATCCACTGCTCATCGGTGAACCCGGGGTAGGGAAGTCTGCAATTGCAGAAGGTTTGGCGCTGAGAATTCATCAGAAAAAAGTTTCACGAGTTCTTTATAACAAACGAGTGGTAACGCTTGATTTGGCGAGTTTGGTTGCTGGAACTAAATATCGTGGGCAGTTTGAGGAGCGAATGAAAGCCATAATGACCGAGCTGGAAAAAAACAGAGATGTCATTTTATTTATAGATGAATTGCACACTATCGTAGGAGCGGGAAGTTCCACAGGAAGTCTGGATGCTTCTAATATTTTCAAACCTGCTTTAGCACGAGGGGAAATCCAATGTATTGGGGCAACTACTTTGGATGAATACCGCCAGTATATAGAGAAAGACGGAGCGCTGGAGCGTCGTTTCCAAAAAGTAATGGTAGAGCCTACCAGCGTGGAAGAGACCATCCAAATACTAAACCAAGTAAAAGAAAAATACGAAGAGCATCATAATGTAACTTATACAGATGAGGCGATCAGGGCGTGTGTAAATCTTACTACAAGGTATATCACAGACAGGTTCCTTCCAGATAAAGCTCTTGATGCGATGGATGAGGCGGGTTCTCGTGTTTATATTAAAAACATGAAAGTTCCTACGGCAATTACCTCGTATGAGCAACAAATAGAGGAAGTTAAGGAGCTTAAACAAAAAGCTGTAAAAGCCCAAGACTATTTGGAAGCAAGAAAATACAAAGAGGAGGAAGAACGCCTGATGATAGAGCTAAATCTTGCACAGCAGGAATGGGATAACGAAATCAAAGAGCGAAAACAAATCGTTACGGAAGAAAATGTAGCTGAGGTGGTTTCTATGATGAGTGGTGTTCCTGTGACGAAAGTGGGTAAAAACGAATTGGACAAATTGGCACAAATGGACAATGTGCTCAAAGGAAAAGTTATCGGACAGGAAGAAGCCGTTAAAAAAGTTGTTCGAGCTATCCAAAGAAACAGAGCAGGTCTGAAAGACCCTAAAAAACCAATAGGAACATTTATTTTCTTGGGAAGCACAGGGGTAGGAAAAACCGAACTAGCAAAAGTGATGGCTCGTGAGTTATTTGACTCTGATGATGCCCTTATCCGAATAGATATGAGTGAATATATGGAGAAATTCGCGGTGTCTAGGCTGGTAGGTGCGCCTCCAGGGTATGTAGGCTATGAAGAAGGCGGACAGCTTACAGAGGCGGTGAGAAGAAAGCCTTATGCAGTGGTTCTTTTGGATGAAATAGAAAAAGCACACCCAGATGTATTCAATATTTTATTGCAAATTTTGGATGAAGGTTTCGTGACGGATTCTTTGGGTAGAAAAGTAGATTTCCGAAATACAGTTATTATCTTGACTTCTAATATTGGTTCAAGAGACTTGAAGGATTTCGGAGATGGAGTAGGTTTCGGAACAGCAGCGAAAAAATCCACTTCTGATGCCAGAGCAAGAAGCACGATAGAAAACGCTCTGAAAAGAGCTTTTGCGCCAGAGTTTCTTAATAGAATAGATGATATTATTTTCTTTAATGCTTTACAGAAAGAAGATATTCACAGAATAATAGATTTGGAACTAGGCAAACTATATTCTCGTTTAGAAAAACTGAACTATAAAGTAGAGCTTACAGATGAAGCCAAAGAATTCATCGTAGAGAAAGGCTGGGATAAAGATTTCGGAGCGAGACCACTGAAAAGAGCCATCCAAAAATACATAGAGGATATCCTTGCCGAGATGCTGGTGAATAAGGAGATGCAGGAAGGAGATACGGTAATTTTGGAGGTGAATGAAAATAAAGATTCACTCATCGGAAGAGTAAAATCAAAAATATAGTTTAAAACAAAAATAAAAAGACACCGAAAAATGGTGTCTTTTTTATTGGATAGAAATTTAGAAATTAACGGCGCTGCCTCCGCTATTCTCTAATTTTTTATCAATTTCATTGTTTTTTCCTTTGGAGAAATCGTAAGCAACTCCAAAAACGAGCATGTTCTTATTGTTCTGAATTTTAGTGTGGTTTGTGAATTCAACTAAACTTTTACTATAACTTTTTGACTTGTATTCAGAAGGGACGCCTATCCAATACATTCCCGATGTGAAAGTCCAGCCATTCTTTTTGTATTGTAAAAACAAATGGTTTTGATTTTCATTAGTGTACAAAAACGCACCATCCAGCGAAAATACAGGAACATTAAATTGATATTGAAGCGTGAAATTTTTGTACTGAGAAACCAGCGTAAGTCTGTTGCTCAGGTACGAATTCTTAATTTCTATATCTTTTATTTTGATTTTTTCCCAAATAGGAGCCAGCTGAGTGGTTATTCTCAGGTAATTATTCCCAAAAGGTTTGATAACACCTACAAATTGGGCGCCTACTTTGGTATAGTTATCAGCATTTTCATAGCTTAGGACATATCGGTTTGCAGGGTGGTCAAATGAGTAATACTCTGTAATTGCGCTTTTGGTGTTATTATAAAAAGCAATGATATTAAAGTCAAAATACTTATTGTTGAATGAATATTTCAGCTGGTTTTTCCAAAGGTATTCTGGTTTTAGGTGCGGATTTCCCTGCTTTACTATATTGGGAACGAGCTGCACGATATTGCTGCTCAGCTGAGAACCGCTGGGAGTGTTCGGCTTATAAGAGCTTATCAATTGTAACGACTGACTTTTTGATAATTGATATCCTAAAATCAGATTGGGAGTGAAAGACCATTCGTTTGTTCTTTCGTATTGGGATTTATTATTGATATTGGTAAGCCCAGCGCCCAGACGATACATCAGTTTTTTTATTTTTCCAGAAAATTCGGTGTAAAAATATTGCTCGAAATAATTTACTTGATATTCAGAATGCCCTGCAAGGTTGGTCAAGTTATTAGAAATATTCTCATTGCTAAATCTATACCCAGAGTTTAACTTGCCTATCTTAAACTTATGAATGTGAGCAAGTTCTACAACGGAATTAAACTGCCTGTTGCTGAGGTTCATATCGTTTTCAAAGACACTCGCACCAGTGTTTGTTATCCATTCTTTAGCCAATTTGGATTTTTGGGTTCGGAAAAAAGAACCGATTACATTTAGGACAATCTCATCTTTTTTGCCAACATTTTTATTAAAGTAAAGATCTAAAACGGGATTGATATATTTCTCATTATCAGAGTTTATAGTTGAGTTTTGTGTAGTGACTGCTCCTTGGATAAATTCACTTTCTCCATTTGCTCTTGAAAAATAATGGTTCATATTCAAGTTTAATTTAGCTTGAAATGCATAGCTGTTTTCCTTTGAATTTGAATATGTTGTAGAAATTTCTTGGATTGTGTATCCGAAATGATCCGTTTGAAATTCATCGGAACGATATTTCTGACCATTCAAAAGATATTCATAAGTGCTGTGATAGTTTCGGTTATCATAGTCTCTAAAACCCAGATTGTAATCCAGCCCAAAAGTATTTCTGCCTCTCGTGTAGGTGAAATACGCTGAACCATTCACAAACCCAGTAAGAGTGGCATTTTGTATGCTGGCTCCTCCTGTGTAGCCGTTTTCTGGATTTCTTGTAATTACATTAACCACCAAATCAGCCTTGTTTGCCCATCTTGTAGGCGGAACATCGTAATAATCGATTCTGACAACAGCTTCAGGTTTTATCCCTTGAAGCTGCAGATTGGTAGATTCTCTCCCATTGATAAGGATCAGGATTTTCCCGCCACGGATACTGCTCACATTATTAGAAACAGGGTCTAATTGTAGCTGAGGAACACTCATCACCAAGTCTTTTGCGTATCGTGCAGACTCTATTGCTTTTTCATCAAAAGAATAAGAAACATGGTCAGAAAATACTTTTCTTTTCTGAGATTTTATGATGACTTCTTGGATTTCTTTGACATTAGAAATGCTGTCTTTCGCTGTGTTTTCTTGACAAAAACCTTGCAAAGACGCAAGGAAAGCCAAGGCGTGTAGTGTTCTCTTGTTCATGGGTTTATTTTTTGATTAGTTTGAGTTTTCTGGTATAGATATTTATTTTTTCTCAAAAATACATATAAAAAATTAAAATAGTAAAGATTTGATTTATAAGATTTAATGTAATTTAATTCAACCAATTTTTAAAATCTTTCACTCGTTCTCGGCTGATGCTGATTTCTTCCGTTGGCTGGAAACGGAGTTCCACTTTATAATTCGGCGAAGTGTGGATGTTTTTAATGTAATTAATGTTAATAATAAACTGCCTATTTGCGCGGAAAAACGATGATGAATCCAAAACGCTTTCCAGCTCTTCTAAATTAAAATCCGTAGGGAAAGCTCTTTCAGAAGTCTGAGCGTAGACAATCTTGTTTTCGGTGTAGAAGCAGGAAATTTCTTCCACAGGAATTATCTTTAAATTATACCCGATTTTAACCAAAACTCGTTTCAAAGAAGGTTTTTCTTTTTGGATAAGTTCCTTGAAATTCAGATTGTTATAAAACTGCTCCTTTGGAATAAAATTTTTAAATTTATCAATCGCTTTAGTTAAATCTTCTAAGGCGATGGGTTTCAATAAGTAATCAATAGAGTTGAGTTTGAAAGCTCGCAGCGTATATTGGTCAAAAGCTGTCGTATAAATGATGAAACTCTGGGTAGGAACTTGCTCAAAAATATCAAAAGAAAGCCCATCGCCAAGGACGATATCAGAAAAAATAAGCTGTGGATGCTCATGCGTTTTGAACCATTCTACACCTTCCTCCACCGAGTGGATGACCGCTACGATTTCTAAATCAGGAAACTGCGAAAGCATTCTCTGGAGCTGCCTCGCAGCTGGTTTTTCATCTTCTATAATGATGACTTTCATGTTTTGGTTTTTAAAGTTAAATATTTTTTTAATATAAAACGAATGCCCACTCATCTGAAATGAGTAAACATTCGTTTGGAAATTAATCGTTATTAAATTTCTTTTTCCTCCTTTTCCATGATTTCACGAACTTTTCTCTTTTCCCAAGAATTCCCAAAAGGAGAGAATACGCTCAGTCCGTTCATCACCACTCCGAAGCCCCAGCCTACAAGCGGCCACCAGAACCAAAGATGGTCGGGATTGTGATACAGATTAAGACAGATAAAGAAAGTGTTCATAACCAAGTAAGTGATGAGGTGCATGTAGAAAGATTTGATTTCTTTCATTCTTTTGTAAGCTCTGTCATAAGCGGGATTTTCGTTAGTTGTTTGCATAATTTTGATTTTTGAAGTTAATAAAATAGGGATTTTTACACTGAAAAGATTTTCAGTTTTTTCTATAAATACTTTTTTGTTCGTAATTAAATTATACCGAGCCAAAATATTATTTAAACCGATTCCAGAGGACTGATGGATGAATTTTCGTGGCTGCAGATTGTTTTCTAC
Organism: uncultured Flavobacteriaceae bacterium; assembly: GCA_963519505.1. Lineage (GTDB taxonomy): Bacteria > Bacteroidota > Bacteroidia > Flavobacteriales > Weeksellaceae > JABCPE02. Next base: position 7,991 of record CAUQOP010000003.1, read on the forward strand.
GATTAAATATTGGTTTTCGGAATATACTTTGATTTTCAGAGGTTTTTGTGCTGTTGCGAAATTATGTTTGATACAGTTTTCCAAAAGAAGCTGTAACGAAAGCGGCACAATGAAGGCTTTTTTGACCTCTGGTTCTATTTCAAAATGAAAAGAAACGCTGTCTTCAAAACGAGCCGTGAGCATCTCGCAGTAGGTCTCCGCAAAGTCCAATTCTTCCTCCACGCTTACTAATTCCTTGTCTTTTTTATCCAGAATGTATCGGTAAATTTTGGACATTGATGCGGTGAATTCCTGCGCTTTGTGCGGGTTTTCATCAATCAGGGAACTCAACACATTCAGCGAATTGAAAAGGAAATGCGGGTCGAGCTGGTTTTTGAGACTTTCAAAACGGACATTGGCGGAAGTCGCGATGATTTTCTGCTCCACCACCTGTGTCATTGTAGATTTTTTCCACTCTATCATGAAACTTCTCGCGTGGAGAAAAGCAGAAACTCCCAGAGAAATAAGGGTATTAAAAATATGAATCCACCACATTTTCTCTGTCCAAAAAACCTCAACAGGTATTTTTTGTATCAAAATGAAATTGATGTAGTTGCATAAAAGCACACTTGCCACACTTACTAAAATCGTGAAAATAATCCCAAAAGTCACACGCTCATAGGTCTGTGATATCCAGTCCCATTTTTGGCTGAGAAAATTATTGAGCAGCATCTGGCTGAACCCGATGGTATAAATGTAAAGAGCAGAAATACAGAAATCCAAAAAGAACTTCTCCAAAGTGGGATTCTGCACCCAAAACATTCCTAAAAAAGCAGCCACACCAAAGGAAATAAAAAGACAGATGAAGAAAAACTTTTTCATGGTTTTTATCTTTTGATGGTTCAAAGGTATAATAGATTTCTGATGAAAACTAAAAAAATAAACTGAGCGGTCGAATTTAAATACTGAGCCGTATTTTCTAATATAAAGTTAAACAAAAATCCCGCTCATTTTAGAATGAACGGGATAGAATATTTAGCGGAAAAAACTGATTTTATTTCAGTTGTCGGATGCCCATTTCATAGAACCCGAAACTTAGCAAATCAGCATTTTCATTGATAACTTGGTCTGTAGAACGCCCAGCACCATGTCCAGCATTCATCTCTATTCGGATAAGAATAGGATTTGGACAGCTTTGTTTCTCTTGTAGTTCAGCTCCGAATTTGAAGGAGTGCGCAGGAACCACACGGTCATCATGGTCGCTGGTGATAATCATCGTAGAAGGGTAGCACACGCCTTTTTCTACATTATGAACAGGCGAGTAAGATTTTAGGTATTCAAACATTTCTTTGCTGTCCTCTGCTGTTCCGTAGTCATAAGCCCAGCCAGCACCAGCAGTAAACTTATTATAACGAAGCATATCTAGTACTCCCACACCAGGGAAAGCCACTTTGGCAAGGTCAGGTCTCATAGTCATCGTAGCACCTACGAGAAGCCCGCCGTTAGAACGCCCAGAAAGCGCCATATATTTCGGCGAAGTGTATCCGTTCTTTTGTAGGTATTCTCCAGCAGCGATGAAGTCATTGAATACATTTTTCTTCTGCATTTTGGTTCCTGCATCGTGCCATTTTTTGCCATATTCACCACCGCCACGGATATTTGGAACAGCATAGATTCCTCCGTTTTCCATCCAGATAGCATTTACAGGCGAGAAAGAAGGCGTAAGGCTTACATTAAATCCTCCATAAGAATACAGGATAGTAGGGTTTTTACCATCTCTTTTTAATCCTTTTTTGTAGTTGATCATCATCGGTATTTTAGTCCCATCTGCTGAGGTGTAAAATACTTGTTCAGATACATAGTCATCAGGATTAAATTTCACTTTAGGTTTTTGGTGAATTTGGTATTTTCCTGTAGTCAAATTATATTTATAAATCGTACTCGGAGTAATGTAGTTTGTAAATGAAAAATACAACTCTTTTTCTCCTGTTTTTCCTTCGAAACCATCTGCTTTCCCAGCTCCAGGGAGTTTGATATCACGGATAAGTTTCCCGTTGTAATCCAGCTGCTGCACGAAAGAAATAGCATCTTTCATATATTTAGCAAAAAGATATCCACCACCAGTAGAGATAGACAATACATTTTCTTTTTCTGGGACTACTTCTGTCCAGCTTTTAGGGTTATTGATATTAAATTTCACTATCTTTTTGTTTGGAGCATTTTTGTCCGTGATAGCATAGATGAAATCGCCTTTGGTGTTGATTACATTTGTATTAAAATCATACCCAGTCTGTACAGGGACGAAGTCGGTTTTTTTCTTTAAATCTTTGATGTAAAGCTCGTTTCCATTCGTAGCATTTGCCGCAGAAATGATTAGGAATCTTTGGTCATCAGAAACGCTGGCAGAAAGATATCTTCGTTTAAAGTTCTCTCCACCGATGATGAGCTGGTCTTCGGACTGCTTAGTTCCCAGTTTGTGGAAATAGATTTTGTGCGTGTCTGTCTTTGCAGAAAGTACGCTTCCATCAGGTCTGTCGTAGCTGGAATAGTAGAAACCTTCATCGCCAAGCCATGCAATTCCGCTGAATTTCACATCTACAAGGGTTTCATCGATTTGCTTTTTGGTAATAGCATCTAGGATGATGATTTTATTCCAGTCGCTGCCTCCTTCGGAGATTTTGTAAGCAACGAGGTTTCCTTTTTTATTAAAGCTGATTCCAGCCAAGGAAGTAGTCCCGTCAGCTGAGAATTTATTAGGGTCAAGGAATACTTCTGTTTTTCCGTTTTTGTCCTTTCTGTATAGAACATACTGTGCCTGAAGCCCATCGTTTTTATAGAAATAAGTGTAATCACCCTCTTTGAATGGAGCAGAAATTTTTTCATAATTCCAGATGTCTTTCAGCTGTTTCGCTATGTCTTTTCTGAAAGGGATTTTAGCCAAATAATTATTAGTAAAATCTACCTCACTTTTTACCCAGTTTTTGGTGTTTTGGGACATGTCGTCTTCCAGCCAGCGGTAAGGATCTTCCACCTTCGTACCGAAATACTCATCGGTGTGGCTTATTTTCTCTGTTTTAGGATAATTGTGTTGAGCGTCCATAAATGAAATGGCAGCTAAACCCACTGCGCAGCATAATGTTTTGTTAATCATAACTAAAGATTTTTCCCAAATATAATTAAATTTCCCATTGTAAAAAGTAGTTTTCATTAAAATCTTTATTTTTGCCTTATGATAAATTTTTTAAAGACTAAAATTGCCTTGCTTTGGGCAAAAAAACATACCAAAAATGCTGAAATTTATAAACAAAATGCGGCGGCTGACCAAGAAAAACTTTTGTTTTCTTTGTTAAAAACAGCCGAAAATACGCTTTTTGGAAAAGAGCATCATTTTGGAGAAATCCAGTCTGTCAGGGATTTTCAGGAAAAAGTTCCTATCAGTGATTATGAGGATTTAAAGCCTTATATAGAGCGAATAAAAAACGGAGAAAAAGATATCCTATGGACTTCCCATCCAAAATATTTCGCTAAAACATCTGGGACAACCTCAGGCGCGAAGTATATTCCTATTTCAAAGGAGGGAATGCCTTATCAAATAGCCGCTGCTCAATCAGCGATATTCCATTACATTGCCCAAAAAGGCAATGCAGATTTTGTGGCAGGGAAAATGATTTTCCTGCAAGGTTCTCCAGAGCTGGAAGAAATCAACGGCATCAAAACGGGCAGGCTGTCAGGAATTGTGGCGCATCACATCCCAAATTACCTTCAAAAAAACAGACAGCCTTCCTACGAGACTAACTGCATAGAAGACTGGGAAACTAAGGTGGATAAAATAGTGGAAGAGACTGAAAACCAGAACATGACTTTGATTTCTGGTATTCCGCCGTGGCTCATTATGTATTTTGAAAAACTGATTGATAAAAAAGGCAAAAAAATAAAGGAAATTTTTCCAAATCTTCAGCTCATCATCACAGGAGGGGTAAACTATGAACCTTACCGAGAAAAAATGGAGCATCTTTTGGGCGGTGAGGTGGATATTATCCAGACCTTCCCTGCGAGTGAGGGTTTTTTCGCCTTTCAAGATGACTACACGCAGGAAGGACTTTTGCTCTTGACCAATCATGGGATTTTCTATGAATTTGTTCCGTTAGAAGAATTTGGAAAACCTAATGCAAGGAGACTGACTTTATCAGAAATTGAACTAAATAAAGATTACGCTTTGGTTATCAGTACAAATTCAGGGCTTTGGGCATATTCCATCGGTGATGTGGTTCGTTTTATTTCCAAAAAGCCTCACCGAGTTTTGGTGAGCGGGCGAACGAAACATTTTACCTCTGCTTTTGGAGAACATGTGATTGCTTTTGAGGTGGAAGAAGCCATGAAAGCTGCAGTGGCAAAGCATCCAGCGCAAATTACGGAGTTTCATCTAGCGCCGCAGGTAACGCCTAAAAACAAGGAACTTCCTTACCATGAGTGGTTTATAGAATTTGAAAAACAGCCAGAGGATTTGGAGGAATTTAGGAAAACATTGGATTTGGAGATGAGGGAGCGAAATGTTTATTATGATGATTTGATTTCAGGGAATATTCTTCAATCACTGAAAATCAGTTGTTTGGCTAAAAATGCTTTTCAAGAATATGCCAAAGCAGAAGGGAAACTGGGCGGACAAAATAAAATCCCACGACTTGCCAATGATAGGAAAATAGCGGAGATTTTGGAAAAGTTCAAGAAATAGGCGTAATCAAATGATGAAAAATATAAAAACCTTACTACCCAAAGACAAATTTGATGATAGTAATTTAGAGGAAATAAAATTATTAGATGATTCTGATTTATCTCAAATTACAAGTGAATTGCTGACTTGGACACAAGATGCTAATTGGCCTATATTTCCTAAAATTGCAGAAATTATTGTGGCAAGGCAAGATTTGTTCATTAATGAGATTTCCAAAGTTTTCCAAGCTGATGATTGGATTTGGAAATATTGGATTTTGACGAATGTCTGCCCTAAACTTAGTTTAGAAAATATTGATTTCTTGAAAAAAGATTTTGATAATATGGTAAAGGTCTTACCAACAAATATGGAAGAAGAGGAAATTTTGGAGTTGATATATACATTAAGAAAATAAATAATGAACCTAAAAATATCACTTGATGCTCTAAAAGCTTTAAAAAATCAGGAATTTAGAAACCTTATTACAGGGCGGTTTTTCATTATCCTTGCTTTTAAGATGACCTCCACGCTTTTGGGCTGGTGGGTTTATGAGCTGACAGGAGATCCGTTTTCTATCGGGCTGATTGGTCTGTCTGAGGTGATTCCTGCGGTGGGCTGTGCTTTGTATGCTGGGCATTTCATTGATATGAACGAAAAGAGAAGGCTTCTGCTTATTTGTAATTTTGCATATGTTATTCTTCTTGGGGCGCTGCTTATTCCTGCTTGGTTTCAGGGAAATTTAGAATTTACTAATGATGAGGTCACTTATTTTATTTATTCCGTTGTTTTTCTTACAGGGATTGCGCGGTCTTTCCTTGGGCCTATTGTCCCTGCGATGATACCCAAAATCGTAAGCAAAGAACTTCTCCCAAGAGCCATTACGATCAATCAGACCACATTTTTGGCGGCGTCAGTCATGGGGCATGCAATGTGTGGATTTTTGGTTTCTTTATTGCAAATCAAAGGAACATTAGTAGTGATAGTCTCTTCTTTATTTGTGGCTTTCTTTTTTTATTTTAAAACAAAACCACAACATTCGGAATTTAAAGACCAAGAAGTCAATGTTTATGAGAGTATAAAGGAAGGTTTGCATTATATCTTTAAAACAAAAGAAATTGTGGGCGCTTTGACATTGGATTTGTTCGCTGTGCTTTTTGGCGGAGCGGTGGCTCTTATTCCTGTTTTTGCAAAGGATATTTTACAGTTGGGAGCGGTAGGCTACGGTTTTCTGAATGCAGCTACGGACATAGGAGCAGGGATTTCTATTTTCACACTGACTTTCTTTCCTTTGAGAAGAAATCAAGGTAAGCTTCTGCTTTTCAGTGTTTTTGGATTTGGGGCATGCATTTTGCTCTTTGGGATTTCAGAATATTTTATTTTATCATTTTTAGCATTGTTGATGAGTGGTATTTTGGATGGCGTGAGTGGAGTGATTAGAGGGACTATTGTTCAGTTGAAAACGCCTGACCATATGCGAGGAAGAGTGATGAGTGTCAATAGCATGTTCGTGATGTCCAGCAATGAGTTGGGGCAGTTTGAAAGTGGAGTGGCAGCAAGGCTTTTCGGGGCGGTAAATGCCGTGGTTATAGGCGGTTCTATCACGATGCTTATCGCTGTGGCGGTGAGACTTACCTCGCCAAAACTGAGAGATATGGAGTATTAGATTTGCGGGAATGAAAAAATAATTTTAATTTTAACCTATAAAAAAGTTGAATTATATTCAAAATTCATATATTTGCACAAAAATAAATTTAAAAATTATATTGTTATGTCAGACATTACATCTAGAGTAAAAGCTATCATTGCTGATAAGCTTGATGTTGAAGAAACAGAAGTAACTCCAGAAGCTAGCTTCACTAACGATTTAGGAGCTGATTCTTTGGATACAGTAGAATTGATCATGGAATTTGAAAAAGAATTTAACATTCAAATCCCAGATGACCAAGCTGAAAAAATTCAGACTGTAGGTCATGCAATCGCTTACATCGAGGAAGTGATTAAATAATTGTTTTACTGAAAAACTAAAAAAATTATGGAATTAAAGAGAGTAGTAGTTACAGGTTTTGGAGCCATTACGCCACTAGGCAGTAATGCACAGGAATATTGGGAAAATCTCACTAAGGGTGTAAGTGGTGCTGCACCTATTACTCTTTTTGATTCTACTAATTTTAAAACTCAATTTGCTTGTGAAGTCAAAAATTTTGACCCTCTTGCTCATTTTGATAAGAAAGAGGCGAAGAAAATGGACAGAAATACGCAGTTGGGGATTGTTGCAGCAAGAGAAGCTGTGACACATAGTAGAATAATAGAAGATGAGGTAAACAAGGATAGAGTAGGTGTAGTTTGGGGTTCTGGAATTGGAGGATTAGGAACTTTTGAAGCCGAAGTTTTAGGCTGGGCAAATACAGATGTTCCTAGGTTTAATCCGTTCTTTATTCCTAAAATGATAGCAGATATCACACCAGGGAATATATCTATAGAATATGGATTCCACGGACCGAATTATACTACTGTTTCTGCGTGTGCATCATCGACCAATGCTCTGATAGATGCTAAAATGCTTATCCAGTTAGGTAAAGCAGATGTCATCGTATGTGGAGGGTCAGAAGCTGCTGTTACAGTCAGCGGTGTAGGAGGCTTTAATGCCTTGATGGCGCTTTCTACAAGAAATGATGACCCAAAAACAGCATCTAGACCATTTGACAAAGACCGTGATGGTTTTGTCCTTGGGGAAGGGGCAGGATGTGTTATTCTTGAAGAATATGAGCATGCCGTAAAACGAGGCGCTACTATCTATGCAGAGCTAAAAGGAGCAGGTCTAAGTGCCGATGCTTACCACATGACAGCTCCACATCCAGAAGGATTGGGTGCGTATCTTGTGATGAAAAACTGTTTAGAAGACGCAGGTGTTCAGCCTAATGAGGTGGATCATATCAATATGCATGGTACATCTACGCCTCTTGGAGATGTAGCAGAATCTAGTGCTATCGTTAAATTATTTGGAGAACATGCTTATAATATTCAAATAAACTCTACAAAATCTATGACTGGGCATCTTCTAGGTGCAGCAGGTGTTATAGAAGCTATAGCCGCATTAGGAACCATTGTTCATGGTGTGGTGCCTCCTACTATCAATCATTTTACTGATGATGAGCAGATAGACTCTCGTCTTAATTTTACATTTAATAAAGCTGTTCAGAGAGATGTGAAAGTAGCAATGAGTAACACTTTCGGTTTCGGAGGACATAATGCTTGTGTTCTATTTAAGAAAATCTAATGAATAAGATTAGGAGGTATATTTCGGACTTTCTATTAAAGAAAAGGAGAGATACAAAATACCCCGATAGGGATCTGAAATTTATTGCCGATATTAGTAAACTCGTTGGATTTAAAATCCAAGATGTAGAGCTGTACAGAGAGGCTTTTTCCTTAAAAAAAAATTCTAAAGAAGGTGGTTGTTCCAAGAACTACGAGAGACTTGAGTTTTTGGGAGATGCTATGATAGGAAGCATCATTTCTTATTATCTGTATGAGAATTATCCTAATCACAATGAAGGCTATCTCACACAGATGAAATCCAAGATTGTCAATAGACAAAACCTCAATCGCTTGGGAGAACAATTATGTTTGACCAGTTATATTCAAAATTCTAAATTACAAGTTTTAGGAGAGAACATCTCTGGGAATTTATTGGAAGCATTGGTGGGAGCGGTGTATTTGGATGCTAATTATGAAATATGCCAGTCTGTTGTCGAAAGATGGCTTCTTAACCCAAGTGAGATTACCAGAATAGAAAACAAAATAGTAAGCTACAAGAGCCTTCTTCTGGAATGGGGACAGAAAAAGAAAGTGAAAATCCAGTACGAAACAGCTGAGGAACTTCTGCCTAACAAGAGTATCTGTTTCAAATGTTCGGTCTTGCTTAATGAAGAAAAAATAGGCTGCGCCTCCGAGTCTTCAAAGAAAAAAGCAGAAGAAAAAGCGGCTAAAAGAGCATTTTATGCATTAAATAAAAGAGAAAATATCCTTGAAAAGTAACAAATTTTTCCTTGATTTTGAAGAAGAAGAAATTGTAATAGGGTTGATAAAATTGAAACAACAAATATCTCATCACGAGCTGTTTTTCAAGGTAAATCAACTCAATTTGTTTAATTTTTATAGGGCTAATGACCTAATGGCAGAGGATTATTTTAGACATTATAAGTTTCCAAAGTTTGAAACTTATGATGAAATTACACAGGCTAAATTTACTATCTTTGCTAACAAGTCTTTTTGGTCTGAAACAAAACAAACAAGTCCAGATGAGCTTTTTCAGCAGGGAGACGAAGAAAAATATTTTATAGATAAAGAAGTAGATTATATAATCTTTTCAAAAGATGGTTGGGAAGATTTTTCTAATATAAATTTTCCTAAGGATTGGGTGGATTCCGTAGAAGAATTCCAGCTGTCTTCAGAACATGAACTATACCAAATAATAATTTATGATAAATAGAGATTTGAAAAAAACCAAGATAATAGCAACATTGGGACCTGCATCTTCTAGCAGAGAGACCATGATAGAAATGATAAAAGAAGGAGTGGATGTGTTTAGAATTAATTTTTCTCACGCCGACTATGATTTGGTGAAGAAAAATGTGGAGCTTATCCGTTCTATCAATAAAGAATACGGCTTTAATACGGCTATTCTAGGGGATTTACAAGGGCCTAAGCTCCGTGTGGGCGTGGTAAAAGAAGGTTCTTTTATCAACCCTGGGGACATTCTTACTTTTACCAATGAGAATATAGAAGGCGACGCATCCAGAGTGTATATGACCTACGAAAGATTTGCGAAAGATGTAAAGGTAGGAGAGAGAATTCTGATAGATGATGGTAAATTGGTTTTTGAAGTTATAGAAACCAATCAAAAAGATATTGTAAAAGCAAAAGCGATACAAGGAGGCCCGCTCAGCTCTAAAAAGGGAGTAAACCTTCCTAATACGGCGATTTCGCTCCCTGCCCTTACAGAAAAGGACATAGAGGATGCTAAATTTATGCTGGATAATGAGTTTGACTGGATTGCGCTTTCTTTTGTAAGACACGCACAGGACATCAAAGATTTGAAAGATTTGATTCAAAATCATACCAATGGAAAGCTTAATACTCCTATTATTGCCAAAATAGAAAAACCCGAAGGCGTGGAAAACATGGATGAAATCCTGAGAGAATGTGATGGAATCATGGTAGCCAGAGGAGATTTAGGAGTGGAAATCCCAATGGAGGAAGTTCCTGTGGTTCAGAAAAAATTAGTAGAAGCCGCAAGAAATCACGCTAGACCTGTAATCATTGCTACACAGATGATGGAAACGATGATCAACAGCTTGACGCCGACTCGTGCAGAGGTGAATGATGTGGCTAATTCCGTGCTGGATGGCGCTGATGCTGTGATGCTTTCTGGTGAAACTTCTGTGGGAAAATATCCAGTGGATGTGATTAAAAATATGGCTAAAATCGTGAGCAATATCGAAAAAGATAAACTCTATATGAGCAGCAACAAGCCTATTGAAAAAATACAAACCGAGGAAGAAGACCGCTACATCACAGATATGGTCTGCTATTCTGCGGTGAGAATCGCTAAAAAAGCCAATGCAAAAGGTATCATCACGCTTACCAATTCGGGCTATACAGCGTTCCAGATTTCGGCTCATAGACCTCATGCTCACATCATTGTATTCTGTTCAGACAGAAGGGTTTTAGCGAAGCTTAATCTTCTTTGGGGAGTTAGAGCGTTCTATTATGACATGCAGAAATCTACCGATGAAACGGTTATCCAAGTGAATATGCTGGCGAGTAATTACGGTTTTGTGAAGCAAGGAGATTTCGTGGTAAATCTAAATGCGATGCCTGTATATGAAAGCGGAAAAACTAATACATTAAGACTTTCAACTATTTAAAATATTGTTTAATCCAAAATTGATAAAATAAAATTATGTATCCAGAAGAATTAGTAATTCCTATGAAGGAAGAACTTACAGAAAATGGTTTCAAAGACCTTACAACGCCAGAGCAGGTTGTAGAAGCACTTGAGCAGAAAGGGACAACGCTATTGGTTATCAACTCCGTGTGTGGTTGCTCTGCTGGAGCAGCGAGACCAGGAGTGCTTTATTCCCTTACAGGAGATAAGAAACCAGATCATTTAGTGACTGCTTTTGCAGGATTTGATACGGAAGCTGTAGCAGAAGCGAGAAAGCATATGGCGCCATTCCCGCCATCTTCTCCATCTATTGCTTTGTTCAAAGATGGTGAGCTTGTTCATATGATAGAAAGACATCATATAGAAGGGCATCCAGCAGGAGCTATCGCTGCTAATTTGCAGGCAGCTTATGAGGAGTTCTGCTAAAAAGATACTTTTTAGAAAAAGAATAAATCCAATCTTTAATTAAAGATTGGATTTATTTTTATGAGAAAATTATTTTTAAAACTATTTTAAATTTAATAAAAATGAATGTTTTATAAAAAAAGAAAACCTTGGCAATCAGTGGATTATCAAGGTTTTAGAGTACCCCAGGCGGGACTTGAACCCGCACGCCAAAGGAGGCACAGGATTTTAAGTCCTGCGTGTCTACCAGTTCCACCACCAGGGCATGGAATGGAGCGAAAAACGGGATTCGAACCCGCGACCCCAACCTTGGCAAGGTTGTGCTCTACCAACTGAGCTATTTTCGCAACTGTGCGGATGAAGGGACTCGAACCCCCACGCCTCTCGGCACCAGATCCTAAGTCTGGCGTGGCTACCAATTACACCACATCCGCGGAAAAAATGAACTACTTTGTTCTTTTGTGATTGCAAATATACAAACTTATTTTTAATCTGCAAGTATAAATATATATTTTTTTATTTTTTCCTTTTAAAAGAGTTTTTTAACTTTACCAGCTAAAATTTATATTTCTATGGAATTACAAGGAACAGTGAAGAAAGTATTTGAAACTCAAACTTTTCCAAGCGGTTTTCAGAAAAGAGAGATGGTGCTGCTTACAGAGGAACAATATCCGCAGCCCATCAGTATAGAGTTTTTATCTGAAAAAATATCACTTTTGGACCAAGTGTCAGAAGGAGATAAAGTAAAGATAGGAATCAATATCAGAGGAAGAGAATGGACAAATCCAGAGGGACAGGTAAAGTATTTTAACTCTATCACAGCATGGAGATTGGAAAAAACAGATGGAAGCAGCTTTGATGAGCCTACATACACGGCGCCTGCAGCATCTCAGTCTTCTGCGGTAAATGACAATCCATTTGATGAAGAGTCAGATGATGATTTACCATTTTAATAAAACCTTATCATAAAATAAATCCTGCTGTTTAGTAGGATTTTTTAAATTTTAATAAATGTATCAATTAGATTCGGAAATTTGGTTTCCAGACCCATATAAATATCATCCCGAAAGTGAGATTGTTGCCGTAGGAGGAGATTTGTCTGCTCAGCGGCTGATTTTGGCTTATTCTTTGGGGATTTTTCCGTGGTTTAATGAAGGTGATGAGATTTTCTGGTGGAGTCCAGATCCTCGGTTTGTGCTTTTTCCAGAAGAGCTGAAAATTTCTAAATCTATGCGAAAAATCCTGAGAGATGGTAAATTTGTTTTCACAGAAAATAAATGTTTTGAGGAAGTGATGAGAAACTGCGCAAATATTTCACGAAGAGGGCAGGATGGAACTTGGATTTCGGAGGAAATGATAAAAGCATACACAGAACTAAACCAACAGGGAAAGGCCAAAAGCATAGAAGTCTGGGAAAATGGGGAATTGGCAGGAGGTTTTTACGGAGTGGAAATGGGGCATGTTTTCTGTGGCGAGAGTATGTTTAGCAAGGTGAGTAATGCCAGCAAAGCAGGATTTATTCAGTTTGTAGAGAAAAACGCTGACCAATACCAACTCATAGATTGTCAGGTCTATACAGAGCATTTGGAAAGCCTTGGCGCTAGGGAAATCCCTAAAATAGAGTTTTTGGATATTCTCCGTAAGCCTACGAATTGATTTTGATAACCTTAAATTCTCCTTTGAGATAGGCTATCTGCATCTCGTTTTTTATTTCTTTGGGAAGTATGGTAACGGGAATGGTAAGTTTTAGAATTTTTTCCCAAGAGAGCGTCTGATGGTAGAGTTCATAGAAACCATAGCCGATGAATTTCCCGCCTTTGAAAGCCAGAAAAGAATGCTCGCCGAGTTTTCTCCCTTGCCCTACCCATAGCTCATTCCTTCCAGCGAAAGAAATTTTCTTTTTCAAAGTTTTGTAATCTAAATTTTCTTTTTGTAGAATTGACAATAATTTTTCTGCCTGAGAAGGATATTTGAAATTAAATAAATCTGTTTCACCTTCATTCTTTTTAGATGAAGAAACGAAGAAAGAGCCTGTCTGCGGGCTGTATCTTATAGCGAAAGGTTTAGAAGTATTTCTTTTTACTTTTTTTTCTTTCAGCATCAGCAGGGCGATGATGTCCGTGCCAGTGAACTCGTAGTAGATTTGCTTTACATTTTTCTGAAACTGAATGTTTCTTTTGGATTTAGAGTTTAAAATTCCCTTTGTAGACTTGTAAATATTGTCGCTGAAATCACAGAAAATGATTTTTCCTGCTTTGTCTTGTAGGTAGAAAATCCCTTTTTCAGAAGGTAGATTTTCGGTAAGTTCGTTGATTTTATTGATGTAGAGTTTGGATTGTGTTTCTTCTTGATGCTGCTGAATAATCTGGTTTTCAGTGTCTTTTGAAATTAGGAGTTTAAATAAATCCAATGTTGCTCTGGCGTCGCCTCCTGCACGATGAGCATCTGAGAGCGGGATGCCCACAGATTTACAAAGTTTCCCAAGCGAGTAGCTTTCTACATCGGGAATCAGTTTTTTGGCTAATGGAAGGGTGTCTATGGTATTGATTTTAAAATCAAATCCCAATCTTCGGAAAGACTGGCGCAGCATACGATAGTCAAATTCTACATTGTGTCCCACGAGCGTGGTGTTTTCGGTCATTTCTATCACTCGTTTCGCTATTTCGTGGAATTTTGGTGCTCTTTTGACCATTTTGGGCGTTATCCCAGTGAGTTTTTGGACATATTGGGTAATTTCGGCTTCGGGATTGATGAGCGTGATGAATTGGTCTACCACCTCATGTCCATCATAAACAAAAATAGCGAGTTCTATGATGCATTCTTCTCTAAAACCCGCGCCGTTACTTTCTATGTCTATTACCGAATACATTTTACCATCAATCAAAGCTGCAAAGATAAAGTTTTAATGCTAAATGGTCAATGTTTGGTAAGTGTCCTATTTCAATTTAATTAGTCCTTGTACATCAGAATTTGTAAAGATATCTTTAATATTTTCAATATTTGTATTGGTTTTAAAACCTCTAATTCCTGCATTATATATTTTAAAATTAGAAAAATTACAATCTAAAAACTGATTTGCTAAAAGATATAGGTTTTTCCATTGCGCCTCCGTAAAATTACAATTAGAAAAAATACATCTTCTGAATCCACACTCTTGAAAACCTCCTTTGAAAATGGACTTTGAAAAATCACAATTTTCAAAAATAATATCTGTAAAATTGAAATTAAATTGGGCTTTATGAAAAGAAGAATCTATAATTTTGGTTTTGCTAAACCAGCTTGATTTATCAAATTTAAACTCTACACATTGTATATTTTTAATTTCAGAATCTATTATGGACAGGCTTCCTTTTCCATAGGATAAATCTATGTTTTCCAGTTTGTTTTGGATAATTTTAGGAAAGATAAACTCATCTAAATTAATACCTCTGAGATCAACATTATTTAATAAATGGATGTCAAATTCTCTACTAATGTCTATTTGGTCGATAAAACTAGAATTTTTCCATCGTTCCCGAAGACTCTTTTTTGTGATTTTTTCCATGTTTATAAATATAAATTCCCTCCGAAGTGAAGGGAATTTTAAATAAAAAATTATTTTTTAGAACCTTTGGTGGTCTTTTTCAGTCCTATCATTCCCATGATGGCTTTTGCGCCTTCTCTCATTAGGGTTTTTCCAAAAGTCTGCACCATAGGGCTTCCCAGAATACTTTCAAACATAGAAGGCTCTTCCTTGGCAGGTTTGCTCTGCTGAGGCTTGCTGGTTTCTGTATTTGTGGAATCTCCCTGCTCTTCGTTCATTCTTCGTAATAAGATTTCGTAGGCTGACTCCTTGTCAATGGTTTGGTTGTATTTTCTTACTAATTCAGACTGATTTACGAGATTATCAATTTCCTCTGGAGACAGGATGTCCATTCTACTTTCTGGCGAAATTAGATAAGTGTGAACCAGCGGAGTAGGGATACCTTTTTCATCTAGCGCTGTCACGAAAGCCTCTCCGATACCGAGGGACTGGATGAGTTCACTCGCTTTATAAAACTCACTCATAGGATAGTTTTCTACAGCTTTGGAAATTTCTTTTTTGTCTTTTGCGGTGAATCCTCTCAAGGCGTGCTGTATTTTTAGCCCTAGCTGGCTCAAAACAGATTCTGGAATATCGCCAGGCACCTGCGTGATGAAATAAATTCCCACACC
>CAUQOP010000004.1:0-20359 GCA_963519505.1 uncultured Flavobacteriaceae bacterium
CATTTATTAAATACAAAAAAATGAATAATTTAAAATTTTTCCTATTGGATTCATGTTATGGAGTGTGACAAGTAATGCTCAGAGTCTTGACACTCGTAAATCTTTTATTTTAGTTGGGACTAGTGTCAAAATCCCAAAAAACCATACTATTAATCTTTTTGGAGGTTATAGTGTAGAGGACCATATCCAGCTCACTCATGTCTCCCCAAGCATTAAGATTAACAAGGTTCTTTCATTCTCTCCTTCTTACACCTACATGAATTCACCATTAGGAAAAAGCAGAGAATACAAACTGCACCAGCTTACCCCTTCCGTTACTCTTTCTATCCCTATCGATAAAAAATATAAATGGATTATCCAAAACCAGCACTCTTACCTTCATCAGTTCGTAGAAGGAGGTACCGAAACATCTTTTTATAAAGCTAAACTTGGGTTAGTTTATAGAACTAAGATTTTTGATAAATCTACCAACTTCTTGCTTAATGATGAAATATATGTAGGTCTTAAAGGCAGCAATGGCATCACAAGAAACAAACTAACTGCTGGCGCACAGATTGACCTATTTAAATGGCTAAAACCTGTAGCTATGTATGTTTACCAATCTTACAAGGGTTCTGAGAAACATGACCATTTATTTGTAGTGGGACTCATTGTTCCTTTGGATAATTATGGATTTTTCGAGGCTAAAAAGTAAATTTCAATTGAATTTATCTTAAAATCACGAAAATCAGCAATTTTATATGATAAAATATTTGGTTTTTGTTTTATTTATTTTATATTTGCTGAACATAAATTTATAAAATAACATTATTATGAACAAGTCTGAATTAATCGACGCAATTGCAAAGGATGCAGAAATCACTAAAGTGGCTGCTAAGAAAGCGTTAGAGTCTTTCATTGAGAATGTTACTAACACGCTTAAAAAGAAATATGGTAAAGTAGCATTAGTAGGATTTGGAACTTTTTCTGTAACAGAAAGAGCAGCAAGAACTGGTATCAACCCAGCTACTAAGCAACCAATCAAAATCGCTGCTAAAAAAGTTGCTAAATTCAAGCCAGGTGCTGAGCTAGCTGACGCAGTAGCAGGTGCTAAGAAAAAATAATTGTTTTTCAATTAAAATAAAACCGTTGTAGATTTACAACGGTTTTTTATTTCCATCTTTTTATTTTATCTTTGCTGTTTTAATAATATCATCCAATGAAACGATTAACGATTAAAGAAATTCTTGATAATTACACAAAACATATTCACCAAGACATCTGTATCCAAGGCTGGGTCAGAGCTTTTCGTTCTAACAGATTCATCGCGCTGAGCGACGGTTCTACAGCGAATAACATCCAGATTGTAGTGGATTTTGAAAAATTTGATGAAGAAATTATCAAAAAAATCCATACAGCGTCTTCTCTGAAAGTGACAGGAGAAATCGTAGAAAGCCAAGGAGCAGGACAAAACATAGAAGTTTTAGCAAAAAAAATAGAAATTTTAGGAGATAATTTCACTGACGAACTAGAAAAAACGGTTCTTCAGCCTAAGAAACACTCTTTGGAATTACTGAGAGAACAGGCTCATTTGAGATTTAGAACTAATCTTTTCGGAGCTGTGTTTAGAATTCGCCACGCTGTGAGCTTTGCGATTCATCAGTTCTTTAACCAAAATCAATTCTTCTACATCCACACGCCTCTAATCACAGGAGCTGATGCTGAGGGAGCAGGAGAAATGTTCAAGGTGACGAACTTTGACCTGAATAATGTTCCAAAAACAGAAGATGGAAATGTGGACTATGACCAAGATTTCTTTGGTAAGAAAACTTCCCTTACGGTTTCTGGACAGCTAAATGTGGAAACTGCAGTGATGGGACTAGGGAGAGTTTATACCTTCGGGCCTACTTTCCGTGCAGAAAACTCTAATACAACCAGACACCTTGCAGAGTTCTGGATGGTGGAGCCAGAAGTGGCATTCAACAACTTAGAAGACAATATTGACTTGGCTGAGGATTTCTTAAAATATGTAATCAACTATGTATTAGACAACTGCAAAGATGATTTAGAACTTCTTGACAAGAGATTTGCAGAAGAACAAAAACAAAAACCTGAAAAAGAAAGAGCAGCAGAAGGACTGATAGAAAAACTTCAGAATGTAGTGAAAAAGCGTTTCGTAAGGCTGAGCTACACTGAGGCTATCGAGATTTTGCTTAACTCTAAAGAGAATAAAAAAGGTAAATTCCAATTCCCAATAGAAGCTTGGGGAGCAGACCTACAATCTGAGCACGAACGCTATTTGGTGGAAAAACACTTTGAAAGCCCAGTGGTTTTATTCAACTATCCAAAGGACATCAAGGCGTTTTATATGAAGCTGAACGATGACCAAAAAACCGTAGCGGCGATGGATGTTCTTTTCCCTGGAATCGGTGAAATCATCGGTGGTTCTCAGAGAGAAGAAAAACTAGATGTTCTTGTCCAAAAAATGAAAGATATGAATGTGGATGAAAAGGAACTATGGTGGTATCTGGATACTAGAAAATTCGGTTCTGTGCCTCACGCTGGTTTCGGGCTCGGACTAGAGAGATTGGTATTATTCGTAACAGGAATGACTAACATCCGTGATGTGATTCCATTCCCAAGAACACCAAGAAACGCAGAGTTTTAAGAATTATGAAAATAACATATAGAGACTATCCTGAATTTGAAGCTGTTGCTAAAATTTGGAACAAATTTGATACTGTAATTTATATTGAATTTGATGAAGAGCTAGAAGCAACCAAAGAAGAACAACAAAAATATTTTCAGAAAATAGAGGAAAAAATCCAGTGGATAGAAAGCCATAAGGATTTAATTTTAGATACTTTTATTAAAGAAGAATCTATTTTTGAAGGGCTGAATGACTGGATTTCAGAAGAAATAGCCAAAAAAGGAGTTGCTGAATATTTTGATGAATTCAGCCTTGATAGAACAATTTCTGAAAAGGAATTTAAAGAAGCTATCGGCGTTCGTTCTCTTAATTTTTATATTGATAGTGAAGAGATTAGCTGTGATTTTGATTTAGATGCAGAGCCAAATTATTTCTTTGACCATTTAGCCAATATAGAAATAGATGAAAACAACCAGATACAAATGGGAGGAATCAATGGGTAGCTTCTAAAACCAATAATCTAAAACTGATATGCTCAAACAAATTTTACAACTTAAACTTGGTCAAAAACTCGCTCCACAGCAGATTCAGTTAATGAAGCTCATTCAGCTTCATACGCTGGAATTTGAGGAGGAGCTGGAGCGTGAGTTAGAGGAAAATCCTGCTTTGGAAAAAGTAACGGATGATAAGGAGGAGGATTATGACAATTTAGGAAACGACTACGAAAGCGAGGGAGCGGAGAGCATAGAAACAGATTTCAATGTAGATGAGTATCTGTATGATGATGAGCCAAGCTACAAAACTGCATCCAGCAACTACTCTCCTGATGATGAGGAGTTTGATAACGAAAGTTTATTGACAGAGGGACAGACCATTTATGAGTATCTTTTGGAGCAGATTAGACTTAGTAATATTTCTGATGAAGAGCTAAAAATAGCCGAATATCTCATAGGAAACCTTGACAATGATGGGTATCTTCGCAGGGATTTAAAATCAATCGTGGATGATTTGGCTTTCTCGCAGGGAATTTATACCGATATTCCTAAACTGGAATACATTTTAGAAAACTATATCCAAAAACTAGAACCTGCGGGCGTGGGCGCGAGAAACTTACAAGAATGTCTCCTTCTACAAATAGAGAAAAAAGTAAGTGACAATCCCAATGTGGGCATTGCTGCCAGCATACTGAAAAATCAGTTTGATGCACTGAGCAACAAGCATTATTCTAAAATTATCCAGCGGTATAATATCGATGAAGAACAGCTGAAAGATGTCCTAGAAGAAATTGCAAAACTTTCACCAAAAGTGGGCGGAAACTTTGATACACAGACTATTACCATCAATCAAGAAATTATTCCTGTTTTTATCATTCAGGTAAAGGACAACGAGGTAATTCCGATGCTTAACAATAAAAACGCTCCTACACTGAGGGTTTCCAATGAATACAAAGAAATTTTAGAAACATATTCTAACGATAAAAGCTCTGCTGAACACAAGCAGGCGGCTCTTTTCATTAAACAAAAATTAGATGCTGCGAAATGGTACATTGATGCTGTTAATCAAAGACAAAATACTCTGATACAGACCATTACAGCCATTGCTAAGATGCAGAAAGAATATTTCATCACGGGGGACGAAAAAAACATCAAACCTATGATTCTGAAAGATATTTCTGACATCACAGGATTTGATATTTCTACTATTTCTAGGGTAGTTAAGAGCAAATATGCTGACACACCGCATGGAATAGTTTATCTAAAAAATCTTTTCTCAGATAGTTTGACCAATGATGAAGGGGAAGAAGTTTCCACAAAAGAAATCAAAAACCATCTGCAGGAAATAATCGACAAGGAGAATAAAAAGAAGCCTCTCACGGATGATGCGCTGGTTACTGCACTGAAAGAAAAAGGGTACAATATCGCCCGAAGAACCATTGCGAAATACAGAGAACAGCTCAACATTCCAGTGGCAAGACTACGAAAAGAACTTTAATAAAAACTAATAATATTATGGCTGAAATTTTAGATGGACTGAGTGTTTCTCAGAAAATAAAACAAGAGATAAAAGAAGAAGTTACGAAAATAGTACAAAGCGGCAAAAAAGCGCCTCACCTGGCAGCTATACTGGTGGGAGAAAATGGAGCCAGCAAAGCCTATGTAAATAGCAAAGTCAAGGATTGTAAAGAGGTGGGATTTACCTCATCGCTGCTAAAATTCCCTGACACGATTTGTGAAAATGAACTTTTAGAAGAAATAAAAAAACTAAATGAAAACGAGGAAATAGACGGCTTCATCGTGCAACTTCCTCTTCCGAAAGGCATAGACCAAGAAAAAATCATCATGGCTATTGACCCTAAAAAGGATGTGGATGGCTTCCACCCAGAAAACTTTGGGAAAATGGCTTTAGAAATGGACTCTCTTCTACCTGCTACTCCATTTGGGATTATGCAGCTGTTGGAGAGATATAACATTGACACCAAAGGGAAAAAATGCGTAGTTATCGGACGAAGCAGAATCGTTGGCCGTCCTATGAGTATTCTGATGAGTGCCAAAGGAACTGATGCCACAGTAACGCTCATCCACAGCCATACGCCTAATATCGAAGAATACACCCAAAAGGCAGACATCATCATCGTAGCATTAGGTATTCCTAATTATCTAAAAGGAGATATGATAAAAGAAGGTGCCGTGGTTATAGATGTAGGGATTACCAGAGTGAATGATGATAGCGAGAGAGGTTATCATTTAGTAGGAGATGTAGATTTTGAAGCATGTGAGAAGAAGGCAAGTTTTATAACGCCCGTTCCTGGTGGCGTAGGCCCTATGACTAGAGCCATGCTGATGAAAAATACGCTTTTAGCTTATAAAAAATAGTGAGTGAAAAATGTCAGATTTTAGTAGTGAACAAAAAATATTATTAAATCAAGGTAAAATGCTCCCTGTTATGGAGCATTTTTATACTATTCAAGGTGAAGGCGCCCACTCTGGCAGGGCGGCTTACTTCATTCGTTTAGGTGGATGTGATGTAGGATGCCACTGGTGTGATGTCAAAGAAAGTTGGGATGCTACACTTCACCCATTGATGGATGCAGAAGAAATCGCTGCCATAGCGGCGAAACACTGCAAAACCATAATCATCACAGGCGGCGAGCCTCTGATGTGGGATCTGAATATTTTAACAAAAAAACTAAAAGAATTAGGCTGTACGATTCATGTGGAAACCTCTGGCTCGCACAATCTAAGAGGACATATCGACTGGATTACTCTTTCGCCCAAGAAAGTAAAACTCCCCAAAGAAGAAATTTACCAAAAAGCTGATGAACTGAAAGTGGTTATTTTCAACAATCACGATTTCAAATTCGCTGAAGAACAAGCTGCCAAAGTATCAGAAAAATGCAAACTATATCTGCAATCTGAGTGGAGCAAAAGAGAGCAAAACTATCCAAAAATCACAGATTACATTCTACAACATCCTAAATGGATAGCTTCTGTACAAACGCACAAATATCTAAACATTCCATAAAAAAAGGAGAATATTATCTCTCCCTTCTTGGCTTTTTATTTTGAAGGTAGAGCACCTGTCCCTCTTTTGGTTCTTGTCCCTCCTCCATTCTATTTTTTAGATATAAATACTTTAGTTTTATCCCATATTTCTGGGAAATATCATACATCTTTTCGCCTTTTCTCACGGTATGTGTTTCTTGACTTCCGTAAGATTTTTTAGGCTCTAAAAAAACAATCTGATTTTTTTTCAAATCAGATGTTTTTAAATCATTATAATCTTTCAGGTCGCTCACTCTAAGATTATATTTTTTCGCCAAAGCAGAAAGAGAGATACCTCCTCCCAAAACCACATATTTCAGATTTGAATTAGGATGATTTCTCTCATTTAGGCTATGCAGAACGGCTTCTTCTGTGAGCCTTCCTTCTTCGTACTTGTGTAGTTCTGGTTCTTTTTTTTTACCAGATTCTATTTCTGGTTTAGATACTTCTGTTTCCTGTTTTGTTTCTGGCTTTTGAACTCCTGGTTCTTTTACTTTTTCTTCGCGCAGCACAGGCTCAATTCTCACTTCCTCTTTTGTGGATTTTTCTTTAACTGGCTCTTGATTTTTAATTTCTTGATTTTCAGATTTATACTCTGGATATAATTCTTTTAGTTTTGCAGAAACTTCATGTGATTTTATATTATCAAATTCATGCAGTCTGTATTTTTCTATTCTGTTTATCAGAATCTGTGCATATCTAGGATTGGTAGCATATCCAGCTTTTTTAAGCCCATACGCCCAGCCTTTGTAATCTTTGATATCTAATTTAAAAAGTCCTACATAATACTTTCTCGTTGTCAAAAACAAAGAATGGTCTCTGTAAGATTCTCGCGGGTCATCATACACACGAAAACACTCATTTGGTGCATCATCTGTGTGTTTCATGGTCTTCCCTGTCCAGTTTTCCTTACATTTTATCCCAAAGTGATTTTTCCCTTCTTTTGCCAAACGGCTCTGTCCTCCTCCTGTTTCCAAAATCCCCTGTGCGAGTTTGATACTTGCTGGAATTTTATACAGCTCCATCTCTTCAACTGCATATTTAGCAAAATTCTGGATGTATTGGTCATCTGTTTTCCAATCCTGAGCATGAGAAAACAGCCCCAAACCTACTACTGATAATAAACACAATAATTTTTTCATTTTTAGTTAAATTTTATTTTGATTAGTTCTTTTTTTGTCTTTTTCAACCATTCATTTGCCCCTAAAATTCCCTGCAAACCTCCCGTATGAAATGCTAAAATCCTGCTGCCCTGTGGGAAATAGCCTTCCTGTATCAGTTTCATCAGGTGTCTCATCATTTTCCCTGTGTATATCGGGTCTAGAGGAACATCATACCGCTCATAAAAATCATTGATAAACTTAATATTTTCATCTATGATTTTCCCATATCTGCCATCATGAGCATCAAAGAGGGTAAAATTCTTCCTTCCGCTCAGCCCTTGAATTCTTTTCTCCAATGTAGGGTCATCCACCACCTTGAACCCCAGTATTTTCTGGTGTTCTTCTGCAAATTTGGACAAGCCCGAAATAGTTCCCCCTGTCCCAACCGCGGTGCAAATATAATCAAATTCTTTTGTTCGCTCATCCAACATATGTTTCACTCCCTCCACTGCTAGTTCATTAGTTCCGCCTTCAGGGACAATAAGGGCTTCGGGAAATTTCTCCTGCAAATCTTTGGTAATTTTTTCCTTATCTCTGTATGCCTCTCTGGTAACGAACAAAAAATCCATTCCTCTCCTGTGAGCATCTTCCAGCGTGAGGTTTACCTGCAAGTTATTTTCCAGCTCCTCTCCACGGATAACGCCCAGAGTTTTAATATTGTATTTTTCTCCAACAGCAGACGCCGCCGCGATATGATTAGAATACGCTCCTCCAAAAGTAATTATCAAAGGATTCTTCACCTCTTGGGCAAGGTATGTTTTTACATTATAAAACATTTTCCAATACTTATTACCCGAAATCTGCGGATGAACCAAATCCTCGCGTTTCACGGACAATTTTACTCCTCCTTCCAGCGGAATATCTACTATGGGAATGTGCACTTTATCAACCTCCATACTACAAATTTCGGAATTTTTATTTGAATTTAAAGATATTTATGCATTTTTGTCGTAAAATTTTCTTGGCATAGGAATTGTGCCATATGAGAGACTGTTTTTTATTTACATCAATGAAAAAACAAGAAACACCAAAGTGACATTTTGTCATTTAATCTTTTTAGTTTTAATAAAATTATGATAGAAGAATTTGAAGATATTTCTTTTGAAAATCTTATGGATGAAGGTTTCAGTGTTATAACCGAAGAAATTCACGATAAAAACGAACAGCCAAACGAAGAGCAAGAGTCTTTCCCTATTTTGCCTGTGAAAAACATGGTGATGTTTCCTAATGTGGTGATTCCCATCACTGCTGGAAGAGGAAAATCTATAAAACTACTGGAAGAAGCTTATAATAACAAAGAATACATAGGCGTCATCTGTCAGAAAAACTCTGATGTAGAAACACCAAAAATTGGAGATTTGAACTCCATAGGGACAATTTCGAGGATTATCAAAATCATCAAACTTCCTAATGGAAATATCACCGCCATCACTCGTGGTGTGCACCGTTTCCGTGTGAAAAACTACATTTCCACAGAGCCGTTTTTCAGAGCGGAAATACAGAAAATGAGAGATTCTTCGCCAAAAAACAAAGAGGAATTTTATGCACTGATAGACAACATCAAAGATTTAGCAATAAAAATAATAGAGCTTGACCCAAACATTCCTAATGCGGCTAATTTCGCTATTAAAAATATAGATGGAGCAGAAGATTTGCTGAATTTCATCTGCGTGAATGGTAATTTTTCAACAGTAAATAAACAAAAACTGCTGGAAGAAAAAAGTCTTTCTATACGTGCAAGAAAATGCTATGAACTCTTGCAGGAAGTTTTTAAAAAGCTGGAATTAAGAAATAATATTCATCAGAAAACCACTAAGGAATTAGACAAACACCAGAGGGAATACTTTCTAAATCAGCAGATTAAAACCATTCAGGAAGAGCTGGGCGGAGGCACGGAAAACGATATAGAAGAACTGAAAGCCAAAGCAAAAAAAATAAAATGGAGTGAAGAAATAGAAAATCATTTCAATAAGGAAATCAATCGTCTGCAAAGACACAATCCGAACTCGCCTGACTATAATGTTCAGAGAAATTATCTAGATTTCTTCACAGACCTGCCTTGGGAAAATTATACCAAAGATACTTTTGACCTTCCAAAGGCAGAGGCTGTTCTCAACATAGACCACTTTGGACTGGAAGACATCAAGAAGAGAGTTCTGGAACACATGGCTGTCCTTAAACTTAAAAACAATATGAAATCGCCTATTCTCTGCCTTGTAGGGCCTCCTGGTGTGGGAAAAACTTCCTTAGGAAAGTCCGTAGCATATGCTTTGGGAAGAAAATACATTCGCCTTTCTTTGGGCGGTCTGCACGATGAGAGCGAGATACGAGGACACAGAAAAACCTACATTGGCGCCATGGCTGGGCGAATTCTCCAATCCATCAAAAAGGCTGGAACTTCTAATCCTGTCATCGTTTTGGATGAGATAGACAAACTCGGCACGGGAACTCACGGAGACCCATCTTCTGCCCTACTGGAAGTCCTTGACCCTGAACAGAATAACAGCTTTTACGATAATTATTTAGAAATAGGCTATGACTTATCAAAGGTAATGTTCATCGCCACAGCGAACAGCCTTTCTACTATCCAAAGAGCACTGCTTGACCGAATGGAAATCATCAATCTTTCGGGATATACTTTGGAGGAAAAAGTAGAAATCGCTAAAAGACACCTGCTGAAAAAACAAATCCATGAACACGGGCTGTCTGCGCAAGAATTAAAATTAGGTTCAAAAGAACTAAAACACATCATAGAAGCCCACACAAGGGAAAGCGGCGTGAGA
This sequence comes from uncultured Flavobacteriaceae bacterium, assembly GCA_963519505.1. Taxonomy (GTDB): domain Bacteria; phylum Bacteroidota; class Bacteroidia; order Flavobacteriales; family Weeksellaceae; genus JABCPE02. The sequence goes on from CAUQOP010000004.1 coordinate 10,118, forward strand.
AGATTAGAGAAAAACTTGGCAGCTATTGCCCGCTGGGTAGCACTACAAATCACGATGAATAAAGAATATGACCCTAAAATCAGCATTAAAAAAATTGATGAAATTTTAGGCGTTCCTATGAGCAAAGCCGTTTCTGAAACCACCAATGAAACAGGCGTGGTGACAGGTCTAGCTTGGACAAGTGTGGGAGGAGATATTTTGTTCATTGAGAGTATTTTATCCAATGGAAAAGGAACTCTTAGCATGACAGGGAATCTAGGAACAGTAATGAAAGAAAGCGCTACTTTGGCGTTGGAATACATCAAAGCAAAACACAAGGAACTGGGAATAGACACGGAGGTTTTGGAAAGCAAAAACATACATATCCATGTCCCAGAAGGCGCTACACCAAAAGACGGCCCTTCTGCGGGAATCGCGATGCTTACCTCTATGGTATCCAGCTATACCAACCGAAAAGTAAGACCTCATCTGGCAATGACAGGCGAAATTACCCTAAGAGGAAAAGTGCTTCCTGTGGGAGGAATTAAGGAAAAACTCTTGGCGGCAGTTCGCTCAGGCGTGAAAAAAGTGATTCTCTGCGAGGAAAACAGAAAAGATGTGGAGGACATCAAAGGAGATTATTTCAAGGATTTAAAAATCCATTATGTGAAAACGATGAAAGAAGTGGTAGATTTAGCTTTAGAAAAAAAATAAAGGTATGAAAATTCTAATCCTCAATGGTCCTAACCTGAACCTTCTCGGAACTCGTGAGCCTGAAATTTATGGCACGGTTTCTATGGCTGATTTTTTAGAAAATCTAAAGAAAAAATTTCCCGAAGATGAGATTCTATTTTTCCAATCCAATGTAGAGGGAGAAATCATCAACAGGCTGCAAGAAGATGATTACGAAGCTCTTATCATCAATCCTGCTGCCTATACCCATTACTCCTATGCGATTGCAGACTGTCTCAGAAACATTCAAAAACCAAAAATAGAAGTCCACATCAGCAACATCTATGCAAGAGAAGAATTTAGGCAAAAATCAGTAACTGCGGCTCATTGCAACAGTGTCATCTCTGGATTTGGGCTAGATGGCTACCGACTGGCTGTTTTAAGTTTGAAATAAAGTTTTTATTGTTGTTAGAAATTTAAACCAAAATCTCCTTATCAAAATGATAAGGAGATTTTTATTTTGAGTAAAAAAATACCTTTGGAAAATCACCAATCTCTCTTTTTAATTTTCATCATATATGATTGATAATTTATCTATTAGCCTTTCTATATTATATCCTATTGCATTAATTTCCTCTTTTTTTCTATCCCATGTTCAACAAAATAATTAGACAATTTATCTAATAACTTTTCAAAATCTTCTTTATTTCCTTGTAGATAACACCCTTTTTTCTCTTCAAGAAAAACAATTCCTATTGGTATTGCTGTATATTTTAATATATTTTTATATTCCTCTTTTGTTATTTTAATCTTTGTTATTTTATTCATATACTTTTTTTCTTGTTTCAATATGCAGAGTTATTAATATTCTCCATAAGTGTAGAATTTAGGTAAAATTGTAACAAATACGCACCAATAATAAATTTTTCATCCGCCTGCTAATTTTATATTTGCTACATATTTCAAAAGTAATTATCACTCACCTTAATACACTTGGTTTTATGGTTTGTTCACCCATTTTTTTGTTTCAGAATAATATATTTTAGCTTCATCAAAACCAATACTAAAATATATTATATAATTAACACTATCTTTTTTCTCATAATATGGACCTTGGTTCATTGGCTCTTTCTCCCCTAATTCTAATACTGTATTCGGTAATCTTTTATTTTTTATTCTAAAATTTTCAATTTTATTTATGAGATACTCACCCTTATTCTCATAAGTTTGATTTTCTTCATATATTAGTAGTAATATTATTAAAGCAATCGCCAATACCACTAACAATATTTTATTTACTTTGGCTTTGATATATTTCATATGGTGTTATTATTTTTTTACTAAATTTTATATGGATAAAACCCAACAATGGAAGACTACCTAATTTCTATTAACTTCTCTTTAAAATTATAATATGACATAGCATCTTTTGTAGGAGAAATTCTTATAAATTTAGATTTTAAAGAATCTTCATTTTTATATTTTGAGAAATACAATTTTAATCTTTTTGCTTCATATTTTTTCAATGAGTCATATTTTATTGAGAATGTAATTTCTTCTTTTTCTTGAGGACTAATTATTATAAAAATAAAACCATCTGATGATATTACAGGTGGATTTCTATCTTCTTGTTCCTCACGGTGTTTGCTTACAATTTCACTATAAAAAGGATAGTAATTTATTTCAACCTCATCTTTATTTACATTCTTTATTTCAGGGTATGTTCTTTTATCTAAATCTCCCTCATAATCATATATCATGCAGTAATATTCATTGCTTTTATTTTCAATATTTATTGTGATTAAAAAATCATTATTATTTTCCACAGGATGTAATGCATCTATGCTTATATCATTCTGTTCGTTATTTATCGCGTTATTTTGAGGCAATGCACTCTTTTTCTCACAACCTAAACACAAACATAATAATACCACTAACAATATTTTATTTACACTGGTTTTGATATGTTTCATATGGTTTTTATTTTTAAAATAATTTAAAAAGGCATTATATAAAAATTTTCTTCGTCTTTTATTTGTTTCATTTTTACTTCGAAGAGGTGTTCCATATTTTTCACATTGATGATTTCTTGGCTTCCTTGTACAAAGATTTGCCCTGATTTTAGCAAAACATATTTGCTGCAATATTGTAATGCTAAATTAACATCATGCAGGGTAATAATGATGGTTTTTCCCTGCTCGGATAATAGTTTTAGTAATTTCATTATCTCTATTTGATGCTTTATATCTAGGTTGTTAGTAGGTTCATCTAAAATAATAATGGGCGTTTCCTGCACTATTGCTCTTGCGATATATACCATCTGCTGCTGTCCTCCGCTTAAATCTTTAAAATCCTTCATTGCCATGCTGGAAATTTTTAAAATCTCCATAACTTCTGCAACCTTTTTGTAGTCTTCCTCCGATGGTTTCCATGTGATATAGGGCATTCTCCCTGTCAGTATCATATCAAAAACAGAAACGCCAGATGCCTTAATCTCGTGCTGAGGAACATAAGCGATTTTTTTAGCAATTTCTAAATAAGACAAGTCTTTTACATTCTTGCCGTCTAGAAAAATATTCCCAGAAGCAGCTTCCTGAACCTTGTTTACGCATTTCATCAGCGTGCTTTTACCAGAGCCGTTAGGCCCGATGAGTGCCATTATTTCACCTTTATTGATTTCTGTGTTAATTTCTTTTAAAATAACATGTTCATCAACTGAGAAACATAGATTTTCTATTTTGATTATAGTCATTAGTTTTTATTTTTAATTAACAAATAGATAAATAACGGCGCACCCAAAAAAGAGGTCACAATACCCACAGGAAGGATAATAGGAGAAATTATTGTCCTCGCAAAGGTGTCCGCCAATAATAAAAGCAACGCCCCGAACACCGCAGATGCAGGGATAAGGAACACTTCATTATTTCCTATAATTCTTCTCATAATATGAGGCCCTATAAGCCCCACAAAGCCTATCATTCCGTAGAAAGCCACTGTGACAGCTGTCATCAGAGAGGCTATGACCATTCCTTCTATTCTTATTTTTTCAGGATTTATGCCGAGACTTTTGGCGTAATCATCACCTGTTTTAAGGGAATTATAACTCCAGCTTTTTTTAATGAAATACGCCAGTCCTAAAAGAAAACAAATCGTTACTAAAAGAATGTCTTTCCAAGTCGCTCTGCCCATATCACCAAAAGACCAAAAAACTATATTTGCCAGTTGAACATCATTTGCGAAATATTGCAGCGCAGAAATTCCAGCTCCGAATAATGAGCTCAGCACCACTCCTGATAAAATAATCGTCTGTGGATTAGAATTTTTGAGTTTGGATAAAAATATAATCAGCGATATACTTACCATACTCCACACAAAAGAAGAAAAAGTGATTAGGTATTGTCCCACATTTCCTGAATCCACTTTATCAACCAAAAATAAAATAGCAAAAGAAGCCCCAAAAGCCGCCGAACTAGAAATACCTAATGTAAAAGGCGAAGCCAAAGGATTTCTCATAAGACTCTGTGAAACCACCCCAGAAACAGAAAGCACAGCGCCAGTGAGCACAGAAGCAAAAATCCTCGGCAGCCGAATACGGGTAATCACCTTATTTACCGTGCTGTTTTCATCTGTCCAAAAATCCTTGATATTACTCAAATTAATATCAAAAGCGCCTATGAACATAGCGATATGAATTCCTAATAACAATAAAATCCCCAAACCCAAGATGATAAAAATTTTCTTTCGGTTAAGGCTTTGGTATTCTTTTAAAAATTGTTTTTCCATTACTTTTAATTTTAAAATAACTTTGCTGAAGTCGTATATAACTCCAGCAAAGTTAAGATTAAAAAAACTGTATAATATGAGCTAAACCCTTAAAATTCTAATCTGACAGAACCTACAAAAGTTCTCGGTGCTCCTACAAAATATCCTGTTCCACCTTCCTGCTGTTCATCACCGAAAGTTATCATTCCTACATATTTTTTATCAAAAATATTTTTGACCTCAGCCCCTAATGCTATGCTTGATTTTTTACCAAAATTATATTTATATCCTAATGAAAAATCAAACAATGTGAAATCAGCAACTCTTTCTTTATTAGTAGCATCGCCGTATCTTCTTCCTGTGTGATTCAGAAACGCATTGGCATACAGCCCTTTGTAATCATATAGGAGACCTGCTTTCAGCATGAAATTCGGAACGGCAGGAGACTGTTTTCCTTTTAGCTCTACTACTTTATTAGCTGTCCCTGCTCTTAATACTAAATCATCTTTATAGTAAAACTTTGTATATGAAGGGTTTGCAAAAAGAGAAAGCCCTTTTACGATAGAAAAATAGGTTTCTATCTCTGCTCCATAGCCTTCCAGCTGCCCTACGCTTTGATTATAATTCACATTGACCAAAGGATTATTCACATTCGCTAGAATATTTTTTTGTCTTGTGAAAAATGCATTTGCATTAAGTTTAATTCTATTTGAGTTAAAAATAATACCAAAATCAAAATTATCAGAAGTCTCTGTTTTCCAGTTATCCAGCAAGTCCTGTAAAGTAAGCCCCGCTGCTAAAAATTTAGCTCTGTTATTAAGGTAAGGATTTGTCACTCCTGAGTATTGTCTCATATAGCCTTTACCATAATTAAGATAAAATTCTAAATTTTTAGTCGCTTCAAATCCGATTCCCACAGAAGGAAGAAAAGCATCATTTACTCTTGTTTTTGTGCTTAGGTCTTCAGATGGGTTTGCTGCTCTTACGAAAGGATTACCAGCAGAAGGCAGATATCTGGTACTTCCTGGTGTTTTATAGGCCATATATTTCAGACCTGCCTGAGCCTTGAATTTTCCTATATTATAAGCTAATTTGACATAAGGATTATACAAATGCCCTAATCCGTGAACATCTATATAAATATTCTGCCCCGTAGGAACTAAACCTGCTGAGGTAATTTTATTATTTATCGTATATCCTTTATTATCAGAGGCTTCATACCACATTCCTGCAGAATAATTTAGATTATTAGTCTTCCCGTGATAACTAAACACAAATCCCGCCTGCCAAAAATCTCTTACATTATCATTTCTTAAAGGATTGGTATTATTCCCTGCGCCTGCGGAATATTCCGCGTCTTCTCTTGCATAATAAGGTTTTATGCTGAATGTATGATTTTCATTTAGTTTGTACTGGACAGACATTATACTATTGACTACTTTATAATCTCCGCCGTTATATCCGTAGTAGAATCTGTTCTGCGCAGGAGTTCCGCCCAAATTCTCAGTATATTCAAAATCATAGCTGGTGTCAAAGTCCATTACCTGCTTATAATTCATCGCTCTAAAAGCATTTCTAAAAGTATGATTATAAGTAGTGAACAACTCCATTTTTAGTTTTTCATTAAACTCATGGGTCAATCCGAAAGAAAAGTTTTTCCTTGTTGCCAGCTTTCCAAATCCTTTCCACTTATCAGCATCTGTATAAGAAAAAGATGCATATGCAGATGTTTTAGAACTGCCATCCTGAAAAACGCCTGTATCAAATCTTACAAAAGACCTTTTATAATTATTACTTCCCAGAGCTTGGCTTAGTTCTATATTTAAATCTTGTTTTGACCTTCTAAAAGATAAATCTATAACACCGCCTCTGTTACCCGAACCCGAAAACACATCGGCAGGAACAGCTCCTTTATAAAGAGACACAGCATCCAGATTTTCTTTATCATAAATATCTTCTCTCGCACCAATAGGAGAAAGCCCATAGTTAGGGATTCCTTCCATAGTCATACCTGTGAACATACTACGAACCCCTCTGATTCTCATGATATTCTGCCCTAATCCATACGCATCGGTAGTATTCACTGTAACAGATGGTATCACATTCACAATAGTAAAAATGTTACTATTTGCGATTGTCCCGAGAGACTGGATTCCCTTTTTTGTAATCTCTGTACCCGTGTATAGTTTGTCGTCTATTCTTTTAGTCGGCTGGGTAATGTTTTTAGTAATGGTAACTTCTTTAATCTCCGTTTCTTTTTCTTGTGCATAACCTATTATTCCACACAGAACAAATAAAGGTAAAGTTATTTTTTTCATAAAATAAATAATTTAATTAGTTTAATTCTATTTGTTTAAATTCTAAATCAAAGTCGTTGAGATTTATTTTTTTTTCATAAAATTTTTCTAAAATTTCCGTTGCTTTTTCTTCTATTTTTATATCCTTAAATTTTTCTGGATAAAGTACTTTTCCCACATACCAAGCATCTATAAAGGCATAGTCATAGCTCGTGCTGTTGTTAATATATCTTGGGATAATGTACACATTATTGTTTTTAAAAGCTTTTAGAGTGGAATAAATGGCTTTATCTTTTTCAATTTCTTTTTTTGCCAAAAGCCAGCCGTCTGAATCTATAAAAATATAATCAGGATTCCATTTTATTAGCTGCTCTATATCTATGTTGATAGGCTTGGTGTAGGTTTTATCAAAATTTAAATTTTCTACAATATTTTTGGCTCCCACCATCTGAAACGGAGCAAAATTAGCCCTTGTAGAACTTAGCCCGCGAGAACCATTGAAGGACAATCCTCCTACATAAACACTTGGTTTTTCTTTTTCAGGAATGTTTTTTGTTCTTTGCTCCAGTTCTTTTATGTTTTTTTCCATATAGGCGACCAGCTCTTCTGCTCTGCTTTCCTTTTTTAGAACTTTCCCAATTACTCTAATGCTATTATAAATGGCATCATTTTCCACACCTAATTCTCCGCTTTTTATCGTGAGTGTAGGAATTCCTGTTTTTCTTTGCAGTTCTTCTGAAGAACCTTTGGAAGTAGCATAACCAGCCCAAAAAATGACATCAGGATTGGCTTTCATTATCTGTTCTTCATTTCCTCCTGGCTGAGGGCCTATGATGGCTTTTTGTTTTATCTCTGGAAAAGCGAAATTATAGGGTCTTTTGGCAACATGTTCCTTGTCCTCTACTCCTACCACATACGGAATCCCGCCCATGTAGCTGATATATCGCATAGCACCAGCATTCAGCCCTATTATCTTTTTTACATCATCTGTGATTTCTACTTTTCTGTTTTCCAAATCTGTGATTACTCTTTTATCACTTTGTTTAGAACCTGCATTCTCCGAACACCCATAAAAAGAAAAAAGAGCCAGTAAAACAGCATAAAAATTTAATCCTTTCATAAAAAACCATTTGGCACAAAAATATATATCATAACACCATACAGCAAATATAGTGTTATGATTTTTATCATTATTAACAAAACGCGACTTTTTTTAAGTTTAAAATAAAATTTTCATTGTTTTTAGAAATTTAAACTAAAATCTCCTCATCAAAACGATAAGGAGATTTTTATTTTGAGTAAGAACAATTTTATTGGAAAATTATTATATTACTTCTTGTTGCTTATCATTACATATTTCTCTATCTTATTTCCTACTTTTATGATTATGGTATCTTTTTTTATTTTTCTATAATATTTAGGATCCGATATTCTCACATTATATTCATTTTTTTCATTGATAGCATCTACTTCCATTTTTCTAAAGTCTTTCTCAAAAGGTGTTTTTATAAATACACTATCACTACCATTATTATAAATAATGGTTTTGAACCTAAGGTCAGATATGACATAAAGTTTTTTGGCTTCTTTTGTTTCTGCATCTTCAAAACCATCAACTATAACATGACATCCAGATAATACAAACCCAGATAACAATACTATTATTTTTCTTCTCATTATATTATAATTTTATACTTTTATTCCCTATTTTATCAAAATGTTGGATTTCACTCATATTAAACCAAGCTCATCTGAAACATTACCCACTTATTCTACTATTTGTCCAGCAAGGTCAAACTTTATCTGGAAAGAATTTTCTCTATTTACCAATACTGTTTTTATTTCTTCCTCTTTTTCTATTTTTTTAAGAATGTTATCTTGTGGATGGGAGAAGTATTCATCGGAGTAAAAATAGAGAGGAATTAATTTCCCTTCTAAATAAACCTTTCTGTTGCTATTTTCCACCCAGAATTTTTGTGCTGATACATTCTTATTATTCATATAAATAACATAAGTTCCTTCATTTTCTTGGTCTAATACTAAATACACTTCTTTTTCCCTTCTTTTAATTTCTTCACTAAGTTTTTCATTTACAGAAGAAGGTAAAAAGTAAATAATCTCCGAAATCGTTTTTTGTGTGGTGCAGCCAATGAGGAAAAAGCTAATTAGCATTATTTGTAGTTTATTTATTTTTCTTTTCATTATATTTCTTATTTTATATTCTATTTATCAAAATGTTGGATTTTATATAAATAAAACCCAACACTTTTATGATATCACATGTTTTTCATTTTTAGTTTAATCCCACCAAAAATACCACTGCTTGTTTTGATAAAGTGTCTCCACAAGGGATTCTACATCGCCCACGCCCTGCCCCACGATATCCACATCAAAAAGATACTGCTCTATGGCAAGCTCCACCAAGGCTTCTTTATCAGAAACTGGCTGATTTAGGTAAAATTCTACCGTATCATAGGTGATTGTCGCCAGCTCTGCTCCGTGTTTTTCGTACCAATATTTTGCCATCGCAGTCATTTCGGCTGGAAGCGGACAGTCATTAAACCCACCCATCGGCAGCCATGCAAAGGCTTCATAGGATTTTTCTGTAGGAAGTTTTACGATGACTACACCTTCTTTTATCGTACTTTTGCTCTCATCATCATAGTCAATATCCAAATAAGCACTAAACATCAGCTCCTCATCTTCCGGCGCTTCCCACTGAATTTCATCGGCAGAAACCTCTCCCAAAAGCTCTTTTTTCTCTTCTTTATAAAAATCGGCTCCGTTCAGTTTCTGTGTTTCAGCAAGGATTTTTTCACGATAAGTCTTCATGCCTTCCTTTGTAAAAGGTAAGTCCAAATCCTCCAAATCTATTTCAAACTTTTCAAGCAATATATCATCCGCTGTCACTATCACGGGCGTGAATTTCTGCTCCTTGCCTTCCTTCCAAAGATTTAGATAAGTTTCTACCAGTTGTCTTGGGTTTGTATTTGGCGCAACTGGAATGACCTCGCAGTCTAATAACTCTTGTAACTTTTTGATGTTTTCTGTCATGATTAAAACTTTTTTTCTGCTATTTCTTTGGTAAAAACACTTCCGCAAGCATACATCTGGCACCACCGCCGCCGTTGATTTCTATCGTCCTCAAATCAGAAGAAATGATTTCGCTATATTTTTCAATATTTTTTATCTGCTCCTGTGTGAGTGAGCTGTATGCTGTTTGGCTCATTATCAGAAACTTATCCCCTCTGTCGTTATGCAGCTGGAGCATATTTCCCGCAAAATTATGCATCTGCTCTTCGGTGATTGCTATGATTTCTTTTCCTGATTTTTCTATGGTTTCCTCCACCTGTTTTCGCTCCGTTTCATCATCTATACAATCGAGACAAATCACCGCAAACTGGTCTGCAAGACACATCATCACATTGGTATGATAGATAGGCATACGCTGGCGGTCTATGGTCTGATACGAATGAAAAACAACAGGTTTAAAACCAATTTTTGCACAAAATTCACGGAACAAATCCTCATC
>CAUQOP010000005.1:0-15146 GCA_963519505.1 uncultured Flavobacteriaceae bacterium
GAGCAGAAGTTTCTTTTGCATATCCAGTTTGTTTTCTGTTATAGAAATCAATCGTTGTTTCTTTAGGCTTTTTCAGGTTAAATGTTTCTGGACTAGCCAATTCTTCTGCGGAAAAGCTCTCTTCTTCAGTTTCAGTGATAGGTTCAGTTTCAACCTCAACCTCAACCTCTTTTTCCTCTACTGTTTCTATTGGAGAGATTTCTTCAGCTTTAACTTCCTCAACTGCAATTTCTTCTTTTTCCGTTTCGCTGATTGTTTCTACAGCTTTAACAGGCTCTACATCTTCTTCTTTTTCAACAATAGAAGGCTCTTCCATTGCTGTTTTAGATTTTAGTTTTGCCATTTCAGCAGCGATGTATTCATCGATGGCAAGTTTTTTTTGTTCATACTCATTTATTTCTGGAGAAGGAGCGTTATACTGAGGCTCTTCTACAGGCGAAACATCAGAAATAGAAGGAACTTCGTTATTTGTCGTTTGTTGTTCTTCGTTTGTATTTTCTTCTACAAAAGATACGGGTTCGCTGATTTCAACGGATTGTGTTTCAACAACTAAATCAGTATTTTCCACAACTTCCTCTTCAGTGTGAATAGGAGTTTCTTCTACTTTAATTTCTTGAAGCGCAGGTGTTTTTGTAGTAAATTCTGTTTTGAAAGGAAACGCCTTTTCTACTAAGGCAGCCCTGTTTTCATTGGTTTTGTTAATCAAATTGTACAAAATTCTCTTGTCTGTCGTATAGGCAGCAGTTTTTGCTAATTCTTTCGGAAAATGCTCATTATAAAAACGATGAACTCCCAAAAGATAAATCGCCCTCAAACTCTGCATATAAGGGAATTTTTCTATTTCTGTTTCTAATGAGCTTAAATCCTCTACCCTAAGAGTTTCAGGGTTTTTTATAAGGTCTATTATTCTTGTTTCCATTACCAATTTGCTACAATTTCATTAAAAATCTGGTTAATAATTCTTTCATTCACTATTCGTACTTGGCTGCTTTCTATAGCATTGATATCCAAATCACTACTAAATGTAGCCTCTCCAGAAAAAGTTTTATTAAAATTTTTCTCAGGCTCTATTTTGTTTTCATAATTTACATGTACAGTAATTGTAAGTTTGTTTTGCGCGGCCTCCGTTGCCCCTATCGTAGTAGAAGAAATAGATGTCGGCGTGATGCTGTAATCCGAGATATAACCTTCTATCAGGATATCAGGGTTTTCGGAAGTTCCTTTGAGCGAGGTTCTCTGCAAAAACATTTTTTGTAATGCCATCGTGAAATCTTGGCTCAAATCAGAATTGACCAAAGCGGCATTGTTCGGAAAATTTTTGATTAAAATCGTTTTCGTTTCAGGACTGAGCGAAGACCCTGTGAAGCTGTAGCACGAGGAAAGGACTATTCCCACGGCAGCTGTCATCAGGACGATTTTTAGTTTTATTTTAGTGATAAAATTTCCCATCAGTCTTCCAAATTATATTGTTTTATCTTTCTATAAAGCGTTCTCTGCGAAATGCCGAGTTCATCCGCCGCTTTGTTTCTTCTTCCATTGTGTTTTTCCAAAGCTTTTATGATGAGGTCTCGCTCATTATTCTGCAAAGATAAAGATTCTGGCTGAGCTTCTTCTAATTCTATGTCCTCTATATTATTATAATTTTCCATATCAGACCTTGTGATGATGGTCGGATTTTGTATTTCTGCCGGCGGTGTTTCGAAATAAAGGAGCGAACTAGGGTTTGTAGAAGGCACATCAGGCGTGTAAATTCTATTGATTAGATTCTGTTCGTGCATAGAGAATTCTCCTGTTCCTCGGTTTTTGATAAGCTCCGAAGTCAGAGATTTCAAATCATTGATATCATTTCTCATATCAAAGAGAATTTTATACATGATTTCCCTTTCCGAACTGAAATCAGAATTATTATTCGTTTTAGAATGATTAGAAACCACAGGAAGTCTGTTGTCCGCAGGAATATATTCTGCAAGTCTTTCTGCGTTAATGGTTCTGCTCTGTTCCACTACGGTCATCTGCTCCACCAAATTTCTCAGCTGTCGGACATTCCCTGGGAATGAATAGCCTTCTAAATACCGCACCGCATCTTCGGTGAGGATTAGTTCGGGCATTCTGTATTTTTCGGCAAAGTCAATGGCAAATTTTCTAAATAATAAATGAATATCACCTTTTCTCTCACGGAGTGGCGGCATATCCACCTGAACGGTATTTAGTCTGTAATACAAATCCTCACGGAATTTCCCTTCCTGAATGGCATTCATCATATTTACATTCGTTGCTGCTACTATTCTTACATTGGTTTTTTGGATTTGCGAGGAGCCAACTTTCATAAACTCTCCACTTTCCAAAACTCGGAGCAAACGAACCTGTGTCTGCAAAGGAAGTTCGCCCACCTCATCCAAAAAAATAGTACCACCGTCTGCCACCTCGAAATAACCTTTTCTCGTACTGGTTGCCCCTGTAAAAGCACCTTTCTCATGCCCAAAAAGTTCCGAATCTATCGTTCCTTCTGGGATAGCACCGCAGTTTACCACGATGTAGGGCTGGTGCTTGCGCTTGGATTCGGAGTGGATGATTTTTGGGATAAATTCCTTCCCTGTACCACTTTCTCCGATGACCAAAACCGAAATATCGGTAGGAGCCACCTGTATCGCTTTTTCCAGCGCTCTGTTTAGCGCGGGATAATTTCCGATAATACCGAAGCGGTTTTTTATGTTTTGTAAGTCAGACATTTTTGAAGTTATTTATTAAAAACTAATAATTTGGCATCTATTAATTTAGCAGGGTTATTAGGATTTTTAATATTAATATTTGTTATTTTAAAATTTTGAGAGGTAATACTTTCAATTTTATTTTTACTTTCTGGTGGAAAAGAATTGTATTTGCCCAGTGGAATAATACTTACTAACTGAAAATCATTATGTGGGTTAATTCCAAGATATGAAAATACTTTTCTTGGGTTTTGTATCTGCCACATTCCTCTAATTCTAAGATTTGTAACCCCTAATGGGTCAATACGATTAACCCTTCCTAATTCATTGGTTTCAGAAAATTCTACATTAGGGATCTCATTGATGCCTGCTGAAATTTTTTGTTTTATGATTTGATAGATCTCATGTTGAGCTGCATAAATACTTCCGTAAATCATCCAAAGAGATTTAATTTCTATATCGGAGGTATGTCCTACACAATAGATTAAATCTTTTTCCGTCCAATCTTCACAATTTCTACAGTCATTGGTAATCATTTTACTACTTGCAATAATGGATGATTTTGGGTAAGAGCTATTTAGTGCTAAATCTAAATTTGCACTTTGAGTTTTTTTTACTTCAATAGCATCACCTCCTTTTATCATAATATCAGGTGGATGATTCTGGTTACCCAGCCAAGAAAAAACTTTATTATATTGTTCTAATTTCTGAATTTCATTTTGTTCCAAAATAGTATTAGCAAAAGAATCTTTGATATAAGTTTCTAATGCTTCTCCTATATTATTTATTCTGTTTCTCCCAGAATAATGATGTTTAATCTCTGTTATAGGATTTTGAACAATATTGTAAATAGCATCTAAAATATTTGTCATACAGCTATTAATTTTTGATGTTTTATATCATTGCTAATGATCTGATTTTTAATGCTATTTGCTAAAAAATAGGCTAAATTAACGGGGACAGCATTTCCTATCATTTTATACCCATCAGCAATATTTTCATAATGAAAAATAAAATCATCGGGAAAAGTTTGTATTCTTGCACACTCACGAACACTAAGTCTTCTATATAGATGTTCTTTTCCCTTAACAAATCTACGAATATTTTGTTCTACGAGTTCCATTTTAGGAGCTTGAGGATGGATAGGCGCATGTCTTCCTCCTGCTTGAATAGTAAAAGAAGGTTCATCCCAACCACGGACACGGTTTCTTGACATATAAATTGATGAGAAACCTCCTGTCATAAATTCATGATTAGGAACAATACAATCTTTTCCATTGGTTTTATTTGAAGATTTGGCAGGAATTACATTATCTTGTAAATCAGAAATAGCATCTTCTAAATTTAGTTTATCAAAATTAGGCTTTGGAAATTGAAAAGTAAGATCTAAATCTTTTCTAATTCCAACAAAAATCACCCTCTTTCTGTCTTGAGGTACATTATAATTCACGGCATTGAGCATTTCAAAAGATAGTTCATAACCAATTCCAGCATTTCGAAAGAGGTTTTTAATATTTTCCAATGCTTCATAATGTCTACCCAAAAGCATTCCACTTACATTTTCGGCTAAGAAAAATTTAGGTTGTTTAGCTTCCAATATACGAATAAAATCAAAAAAGAGTTGCCCTCGTTTGTCTTTTATTCCTCTTAAAGTACCAGCTTCTGACCAACTTTGACAAGGAGGACCCCCTATAATTCCATCGCAATCTGGAACTTCATCTGTCGGGATATCTACAATACTTCTTTTATCTAAAATTGTATTAGGATGATTTTTTATATAAGTTTCCCAAATAGATTTATCATATTCATTTGCCCATATAACATTAAATCCTGCTTTCTCAAAACCAAGATCTAAACCACCTGCACCTGCAAAAAAAGATACTATTTTCATTATAATAATATTATATTATTTTACCTATGAGTGTTCCCTGCGTGCTGTCGTAGGCATATACAGAGACTGTATCACCTATTTTCTGACCTTCTTGTTTGTCAAAAACTACCACAACATTTTGGGAATTTCGGCCTCTCCATTGGTTAGGGTCTTTTTTGGAGGTTCCTTCTATCAGCACCTCGTGGTTTTTGCCTACATATCCTTTCAGTCTCATAGTGGAGAGTTCGCCCTGCAAGGCAATCACCTCGGAGAGTCTGCGCTGTTTTACATCAGCTGGGACATCATCCTTCATCTTCTTGTGCGCAGGCGTTCCTGGTCTTTCTGAATAGGCGAACATATAGCCGTAGTCGTATTCCACCTCTCTCATTAGGGAAAGTGTATCTTGGTGGTCTTGCTCTGTTTCTCCACAGAAGCCAACTATCATATCCTGCGAAAAAGCAATATCTGGAACGATTTTTTTCGCTTCTTTTATTAAATCTAAATATTCTTGGCGGGTGTGCTGGCGGTTCATGGTTTTCAGCATGTTATCGCTTCCGCTTTGTACTGGCAGATGCACATATTTACAAATGTTGTCATATTTTGCCATCATACGGAATACATCCAGACTCATATCCTGCGGATTGGAAGTCGCAAAACGAATTCTCATCTCAGGAACAGCCTGTGCTACCATTTCCAGCAGCTGTGCGAAATGCAGGGCAGTTGCCTTTTGCATCTCGGAAGCTTTGTCAAAATCCTTTTTCGCACCGCCACCATACCAAAGGTAGGAATCTACATTCTGTCCAAGGAGAGTGATTTCCTTATAACCATTTTCCCAAAGTTCTTTGCACTCGTTGATAATAGAATGAGGGTCTCGGCTTCTTTCCCTTCCACGAGTGAAAGGCACGATGCAGAAAGTACACATATTGTCGCATCCACGGGTAATCGTCACGAAAGCAGTTACGCCATTTCCACTAAGACGCACAGGACTGATGTCGGCATAAGTTTCTTCTTTGGAAAGCATCACATTGATGGCATCTCGCCCTTCCGAAGTTTCTTTCAAAAGGTTAGGTAGGTCTCGGTAGGCATCTGGCCCAACGACCAAATCCACCAAATGTTCTTCCTCCAAAAGTTTGGTTTTCAATCGCTCCGCCATACATCCTAAAACACCTACGGTGAGGCTTGGCTTTGTTTTCTTTAGCGTTTTGAACTGTGAAAGTCGCATTCTTACCGTCTGCTCTGCTTTTTCCCGAACTGAGCAGGTATTAAGTAAAATCAAGTCGGCTTCCTCTAAAACCGTAGTAGTATTGTAGCCGTTTTTTTGTAAGATGGAAGCTACGATTTCGGAGTCAGAAAAATTCATCTGACAGCCATAACTTTCCAAAAAAAGTTTTTTAGTATTTCCTTCAAGGTCTGCGATTGCGTAGGCTTCGCCTTGACGCGTTTCATCTATGTATTTTTTTTCCACATTCTAATTTTTTACGAAGATATAAAATTTCTGCCAAATTGACAGATTTAAGTAGAAAATTTTCTATTCCCAAAAATATTTTACTTACAGAACTTCTATTTGATTTTTTAATAAATCTTCAAAAACTTCTCTTTTTCTGATGAGGTGCGCTTTGTCATTCAGCCAAAGAACCTCGGCAGGTTTTAGTCTGGAATTAAAGTTAGAACTCATCTCAAAACCATACGCACCTGCATTTCTGAAAACCAGAATATCTCCTTCGCGGACTTCATTGAGTTTTCTATCCCAAGCGAAAGTGTCTGTCTCACAGATATTTCCCACCACAGTGTAGATTCTCTCCGTTCCTGTAGGGTTAGACAGGTTTTCTATGATATGGTAGGAATCATAGAACATGGGTCTGATGAGGTGATTAAACCCAGAATTTACTCCCACGAAAACTGTAGCAGTGGTTTGTTTAATAACATTGGCATTTACTAGGAAATGTCCAGATTTTCCAACTAAATATTTCCCTGGCTCGAACCAAAGTTCCAGCTCTTTATCGTTTTCTTTACAGAAGCTAAGGAAAGCATTTTCCACTTTTTTACCAAGTAGAGCGATGTCTGTTTCCATATCATCTGAATGGTAGGAAATTTTAAAACCGCTACCCATGTCAATGTATTTCAAATTAGGAAAATGCTCCACTAGTTCGAACATGATTTCCATTCCTTGTAGGAATACATCAGGGTCTCTGATTTCACTGCCTGTGTGCATATGCAGCCCTTCAATATTCAGTTTTGTGGATTTTACCAATCTTTCTATATGGCGAAGCTGGTGGATAGAAATCCCAAATTTAGAGTCAATATGTCCAGTGGATATTTTGTGGTTTCCTCCCGCATAAATGTGAGGATTTATCCTGATAAAGATAGGGTAGGAATCGCTGTATTTATTCCCAAACTGCTCTAGAATGGAGATGTTATCAATGTTGATATGAACACCTAGTTTCATGGCTTCTTCTATCTCTGTGAGGTCTACACAGTTCGGCGTGAATAAAATTTTATCAGGAGAAAAACCTGCTTTTAGCCCGAGTTTGACTTCGTTGATAGAAACACAGTCAAGGTTTGCACCCAGTTGATTTACATATTTTAATATGTTGATATTAGTCAATGCTTTACAAGCGTAGAAAAATTTTGTTTTTTCGGGAAAAGCTGAAGTCAAATTTTGGTATTGATTTTTGATTGATTCAGCATCATATACATATAAGGGTGTCCCGAATTCACTAGCTATATTCAGTAAAATATCGTTATTCATAATAAAATCGATTTATATTCATATAAAAAAGCCTCAGTAGAAAACTAAGGCTTTTTGGATTTTTATCAATGCTTCTTAAGCATTTGGTTCTACAGATACGAAAGATCTGTTATCTCTCTTTTTAGTGAAAACTACTTTACCATCTACAAGAGCAAATAATGTATGGTCTTTACCCATTCCTACATTTTCACCTGGATGGTGCTGAGTACCTCTTTGTCTTACGATGATATTCCCAGCAATAGCTTCCTGACCACCAAAAATCTTCACGCCTAATCTTTTAGAGTGAGACTCTCTACCGTTTTTGGAACTACCAACTCCTTTCTTGTGTGCCATTTTATTTTATGGTTTTTAAGGGTTTATTACTTTTTTAATTCTTTAAATTTAGCGATGTTTTTCTCAATCAAAGCATCTACTTCTGCATGAGGAAGAGTTGCTTTTCCTTCTGCAAGAGATACTAGAGTTTCTCTATTTTCTTTAGACTGAGAAAGATTGAACTTTTTCAATTTGTAGTTAAGTTCGTGGTCTTCGCTGAAATCTACAGTGTCTCTATCTGCACCAGCAGCTTCTGACTTAGCAGTTTCCTTTGCACTCTTCTTAGCTCCTCCTGAAAAACCAGTGATAGAAGTAATCTGAATCTGAGTCAACTGTTGTCTGTGACCATTTTTTACTTTGTAACCTTTTCTTCTTTTCTTTTTGAAAACGATTACTTTATCAGCTTGGACATGGTCCAAAATCTCTGCTTCTACAGCGATTCCTTTTACAGCTGGGGCGCCTACTGTTACAGTTCCGTTAGAAGTTAAAAGAACTTTGTCAAAAGAAACTTTTGCTCCTTTGTCTCCTGCTAAACGGTTTACAAATAACTTTTGGTCTTGCTCAACTTTGTATTGAAGCCCCGCTATCTCTACGATTGCAAACATTGTTATAAGTATTTAATTTTAAAATTAGTTTGCAAATATAAACTTTTTTTTTCTACTACAAAAATCCTGTCACTTTTTTAATAAAAAAACTTCTCTCAGATCTGAGAGAAGTTCTTGTTATTTTTGAACAATTTTAGTTTTTGGAAGTTCTACTGTTCCTGGATCTTTCCAAAGTCCATCTTTTATCGCTTTTTTCTTAATTGCTTCAGCTCTTTTTCCACTATCTGGGTGAGAGTTAAACATTCTTTGGAATCCGTTTTCTTTAGCTCCTCCTGCTAGAAGTTCTAATTTTTTGAATGCAGTGTAAGCTCCTACTACATCATAACCATTAGATTTCATGAATTGGTATGAATAGTCGTCCGCTTGGCTTTCTTGTTTTCTACTGTGAGAAGAATCTAAGAACGCATTTGCCATGCTTCCTAGCTGAGAGTCGCTAAGTTTTGATACTGTGTTACTTGCAGCTCCAGCAGCATCTACAAGTGCGGCTCTGGTGTATGCAGATTTGATAGCATCTTTAGTATCTTCGTTTTTCACATGCCCGATTTCATGCCCGATAACAGCCAAAAGCTCATCATCTGTCATGATATCCATAAGAGAAGAGAATACTCTCACACTTCCATCAGCAGCAGCGAAAGCATTGATGTCTCTTACTACATATACTTTATAATTTTAAGTGAGTCCATCTTGGTTTTTGTGTTTCCCGAAAAGACGGTTTAGTCTTTTTGTGTAAGGGCTGTTTTTGTCAGCTACTGGGTTGTTTTTATCCATCCAGTCTACAGATTCTTTAGAAAGTCTTGCCGCATCAGCGTTAGAGAAAGTCAGTGCTTTTACTCCTTTTGCTCCTGCATCTAGAGCTTTTCCTAAGTTAATTTTTTGAGCATCAGCAAAGTGAACTGCTCCTGCCATAAGACCTAAATAAATTACTTTTTTAAACATAATTTTTTGTTTTTGAATGATGGACAAATTTACTAAATATTATTCAGAAGGGATAAATTTTAATTAAAAATTTTATTTTTGGCTAAAAATTCTCGCTTTTGATGAAAAGAGATTTATACATTGATTACGCAAAGGGCTTGGCAACTTTGTCAATCATTTTTATTCACACTGTTTTTTGGTCTGGGCAGTTTTATGTTTCTAATGAAATGAGGATTTTCAGTCTGCTTTTTGATGTTCCTATTTTCTTTGCGCTCAGCGGATTGACCTCTTCTGGAAATCTTGATAGAACCTTTCGCAGACTGCTGAAATTACAAATCACCTATATGATTTTTGTGACAGGATTGTTCTTTTTTGATAGTTTTTTCAAGATTTTTCTGCAGTCCTTTTTTGACAAAGAAACATACCAAAATTTCTTTCTGACATTCGGTTCTAAATATACGGAGAACAGCCTGAGCCAGCCTTTTGATTTCAGAGTCTTGGGAAACTGGTGGCTGCATCAGTATGGCACCTGTGATGTGTTTCCTGTGGTGATGGGCAGTTTTTGGTATTTGAAGACTTACTATGTTGTTACATTTTTTGGAGTCATTGTGCTGAGATTTTTCTCAAAATACATTTGGTGGATTATAGGTTTTTGCGTGGCTTTTATATTTGTTTTTAATTTTAATCCAGACTTTTACCCTACTGGGCAGGTGGGTTATACGGTTTTTTATTTATTGGTTTTTCTTGTGGCTTACCAGCTGAAAAATAAGAAATTGACCAATGCTCAGGTTTTGTTTTTAATTGGTTTTGTGTTGTTTAGTCTTGTAGGAATATTTTGGAGCTATGGAGCAGATATTTTTACAAACTTAATAAGCAGAAATTCCCGCCGAAAATCCCTTATATCGTTTGGTCTTTCGTTTCTTTGGCTCTTGTTTTTATCTTTTATAACAGACTAAAAATTCAGAAAGAAAGTCTGCTTTCCTACATAGGTCAGAATGCGATATTTTTCTATTTCGCACAAGGAATCAGCTCGTCTTTGGTGTATTTTTTCATTCCTGTTTTTAGTGAAAATTTACATTGGTTTGTTTTGATGATTTTGATTTATGTTCTAAATGTCTTACTGGCTGTGATTATTGCTAAATTTCTGAAAAAAGTAGATGAACAAGGCTGGAAAATTTTGAATTTATTGGCTGAAAAAATCAAATAAATATGTTATATTTGGAATAAAGTTTTTTTACAAATCAAAGACAATCAATATTATAAATTTGTAAAACTAATTTTCAGTAGTTTTAAAACCAATTTACAATAATTGTCAAGGAATTTGATGGAAATTTGTACCAATAATTCAAAAAATAAGAATATGAAAAGAGTATTTAGAAATTCAGTAGTGGTCTTTATGGCTGTGTTTATGATAGCTTCCTGCGCTAAAAAAAATGAGGCAGAAGCGACTCATTTAGACCTTGATTTAAAAAACTTAGAATCTGAAGCAGTGGTGGATAGTGCCGCTGTGTCTATATCTATGGCAGCAAGCCAAGAAGTGGAAGGTAAAAAATTTGTGAGAAAAGCAAATGTAGATATGGATGTTTCAGATGTATATCAGGCGACTATCTACATAGAAAACACACTGAAGGAGATGGGTGGTTTTGTGACGAGTAGTAATTATCGTAGTGATGTTTTGGAGGAAAATATCTTCCCTCAGTCAGAAGAAAAATCTCTATATGTCCGTAAATACACTACTAAAAACCAAATGGAGGTGCGGGTGCCGACTGAGAAATTGTCCGATTTCCTAAAATTACTGAATGACAAGAGTATTTTTCTCCGAGAACGCACCATCACAGCTGAAGATGTGAGTGCTAATGTAAAAATGGCGGAACTGGAAAAACAAAGAATGGAGAAACATAAAGCC
Source organism: uncultured Flavobacteriaceae bacterium (assembly GCA_963519505.1). GTDB lineage: Bacteria > Bacteroidota > Bacteroidia > Flavobacteriales > Weeksellaceae > JABCPE02. The sequence goes on from CAUQOP010000005.1 coordinate 11,066, forward strand.
CAGCTTTCCCAGCAAGCCAATACAACTAAAAATGCAGAAGCAACGAATGATAACGAGCGAGAGCTTAATTATCAGAAAATAAATGATTTCAATCTTGCTGATGAACTGAAATACAGCACGGTGAGCATCTATCTTTCCGAACCGAAATTTAAGATTTCTCAAGAGGAAATGCCGAATATTAGAAGTTTGGAAGACAAATACAAAGGAAGTTTTTGGTATGATTTTAAAGAAGCTTTCGTTGATGGATTCTATGGATTCCAGAAGTTCTTAATACTGGCTGCAAACGCTTGGATGTTTATTTTAGCTGGCGTTTTAGGAATTTTTGTTTGGAGAAATAGAAAGAAATTTTGGAAAAAATCAGATAAAAAAGAAGAAGAAAAATAAATGATAAAAATCCCTGCCATGTGCGGGGATTTTTTCAATTTAAAAGACTAAATTTGTGTTTTTTAATAATTAAAATTTATGTTGCCAAAAATAAACCCTACCCAGACAAAGGCATGGAAAGGTCTGAATGAATATTTTGCTGAAAAAAACTTTGATTTAAGGGAGCTTTTCGCTGAAAATCCTAATCGTTTTGAGGAGTTTTCTATAAAAAGAGAAAACTTTTTGTTTGATTTTTCTAAAAATTTAATCGATGAAAAGGTAAAAAATCTTTTGCTCCAGTTGGCTGAAGAATGTGAACTGAAAACGGCAATCTCTGCAATGTTTTCAGGCGAAAAAATAAATGAAACCGAGGGAAGGGCAGTTCTCCACACAGCTTTGAGGGATTTTTCTGACCAGCCGATTTTAGTGGATGGGAAAGATATAAAACCTGATGTGAAAAGAGTGCCTTCTCAGATGAAAGATTTTTCGGAAAAGGTGATTTCGGGCGAGCATAGAGGATTTTCAGGAAAGGAAATCACGGATGTGGTGAATATTGGGATTGGTGGTTCGGATTTAGGGCCAGTGATGGTCTGCTCGGCATTGAAACATTTTAAAACAAGGCTGAATGTACATTTTGTGTCTAATGTAGACGGAAATCATTTGGTCGAAACGCTTAAAAACCTCAGTCCAGAGACCACGCTTTTCATCATCGCTTCTAAAACTTTCACCACGCAGGAAACGATGACTAATGCCCATTCTGCAAAGGATTGGTTCTTGAAGTCTGGCAGAGAGGAAGATATAGCGAAGCACTTTGTGGCGCTTTCTACTAATGTTTCTGAGGTTAAGAAATTTGGAATCGCTGAAGAAAATATTTTTGAATTTTGGGATTGGGTTGGCGGTCGTTATTCGCTTTGGTCTGCTATTGGACTAAGTGTAGTATTATCAATTGGTTATGATAATTTTGAACAACTTTTAAAAGGAGCAAACGACACGGATATTCATTTCCAAAAAGCAGATTTTTCTGAAAATGTTCCAGTGCTGATGGCATTGCTGGGTATTTGGTACAGAAACTTTTTTGATGCAAGTTCGCACGCAATTTTGCCTTATTCACAGTATCTTGACCGTTTTCCTGCTTACCTTCAGCAGGGCGATATGGAGAGCAATGGTAAGTCGGTGGATAGGAATGGGGAATTTGTGTATTATGAAACTGGGCCGATTATTTGGGGAGAGCCAGGGACTAACGGACAGCACGCTTTCTATCAGCTTATTCATCAGGGAACGGAGCTGATTCCATCGGATTTTATCGCTTATGCAAAGTCTTGTAATTCGGTCGCTGACCATCAGGAAAAACTTTTGGCGAATTTCTTTGCGCAGACAGAGGCTTTGGCGTTTGGAAAGGACAAAGAGCAGGTTTTAGATGAATTACAAAAAACCAATAAATCTGTTGCTGAAATAGAAAAGTTGGTAAATTATAAGATTTTCCAAGGAAATATTCCGACGAATTCATTTTTATTCAAAGAATTAAATCCTTTTTCGCTGGGGCAGCTTATCGCTTTGTATGAGCATAAGATATTTGTTCAGGGAGTGATTTGGAATATTTTTAGTTTTGACCAATTTGGGGTGGAACTCGGAAAAATTCTTGCAAACAGAATTTTACCTGAACTTATCAATTCTGATAAAATTTCTTCTCACGATTCTTCTACGAATGGACTGATAAACTATTATAAAACAAATAAATAATAAAAACTAATGACTATGAGAACTTTATTGCTAATAGTTTTAATTTTCTTTTCAGGATTGATGCAAGCTCAAGATGACTTGCTGAAAAAATCCGAAAAAGGGGATGCGGAAGCGATGTATTATCTTGCATCATCATATTTTTTGGGAGAAAAGGGCTATCCGCAGGACAATGAAAAAGCGCTGCTGTGGTTCCGAAAGTCAGCTGACAAAGGCTATGCAGAATCCCAGAACACGCTCGGTACTATTTACATAAAAGGCTGGGCTGGAGTGAAACAAGATTATGGAAAAGCGGTGAAATTGTTAGAAAAAGCCGTGAAATCCAATCATGCTGATGCTTGTAATAATTTAGGGCTTCTGTATCGAGATGGCACAGGTGTAAAACAAGATTACAAAAAAGCAATAGAACTTTTCCAAAAAGGAGCTAATCTGGGGAGTTCCTCTGCGATGGATAACTTGGCGTATATGTATTATATGGGCTGGGGCGTGGAGAAAAACTACGAGAAAAATTTGGAGCTGATAGAAAAATCAGTGAAAATGACCAAAGACAAGCAACGACTGGTGCAAGTTGCCTATTTTTACCTTAAAGGGGAAGAAGTAAAACAAAATATCCCAAAAGCCATAGAACTCTACACTTGGGGGCATGAGAATTTCCCTACTGAGGTAGCTTTTCCTAATTATTTAGGGATGATTTATATTTATTATAATGACAAAGGTGAAAACAAAGGAGACTTTACAAAAGCCCTAAAATGGTATAAAATAGCGGCTAATCTGGGTGATGTGGATGCGATGAATAATATAGCTTTCATCTATCTGCAAGACAATCCACAAGTTAAAGATACCCAGCAGGGAATAGAATGGATGGAAAAAGCAGCCAATTTGGGAAATCCGAAAGCTATCTATAATCTTGGATACCTCTACACCCTCGGTGGAGATTTACCAAAGAACTATGACAAGGCGGTGGAATGGTTCAGAAAAGGGGAAGCCATCGGCGAAGAAATGAGTATTTCCTCGATGGGAGCAATGTATCATGCAGGGATTAAATTTAAAAAAGACCTGCAAAAAGCCAAAGAATATTATCTAAAAGCCACAAAAGATGAAAATCTCGCAAAAGCCCTCTTTGAGCGAAATGAAAAACTTATAAAAGAAAATCCTACAAAAGTATATGCATGGAGGGCAGACGGGGAATAGGATATAAATATGTTTAAATAGGAAGATTTTACAAGTTACCTAATTTTATTAGGTAACTTGTATATTTTACGCTTTAAATAACTCATCATATTCTCTTTCTTTTGGCTTATCTATCTTCCATTTTTCTAAAATGGTATCAAGGATCTTTTTTCCTCTTTCTGTAATAGTGTCAGTTGTCCAATCACTATACTCTAATATTTCTTGTTCAGATTGATATATTATCGATCTTGTGGATTTTCGTATATCATCTTTTATACTTTTAAAATCTTTAGATGTTGTATTTCCTTTGGTGATTAATAAGTTTCCTAAAGAATAAGTGTAAACATTTCTGTTTCTTAATTGTGATCTGTTTATTTGTTGATAGGAGCGTCTGTGTATATCATTTTCAGTAGGATATATAAATCTTACATTTGCTTCATTATTAGGTACTATTCTTCCAGATAAAGATTCCTCATATTCTCTTAAAATGAAATTTATCCCATCCCATCCGTGCCAAAATTCTACAGTATTTCTAATGTTTTTCACTACAACATTCCAAGAAAAATGTTTAGTCCATCCTCTATTTAATTCTAGTATTAGATGTTCTATACTTCTTTTCTTGTTATAAAATAAGGATGAGAATCTAAATATATGTTCTCTATTAAACCTTGTGTTATTTCCATAAAACAAAAAGCAAATAATATTATGTCTTTCTATGTGCCAAAGTAATTTTTCTATCCATTCCAGAGGATTATTCTCAGGTTCTATATATTCATCATTTTTAGGAAGAAGTCTCATTAGTAGTGCTAAA
>CAUQOP010000006.1:0-13698 GCA_963519505.1 uncultured Flavobacteriaceae bacterium
CTATCAAAATGCAGTAGAAATGGCGGAGGCTCTTATTCATAAAAATAAAGAGTTTGAGTTCATGACCTATCCAGACAAAAACCATGGAATTTATGGTGGAAACACAAGACTTCACCTACACCAAAAGATGACAGATTTTATTCTAAATAACCTATAATTATGAAAAACAAACATCCAAAAGGTTTGCCCTATCTCTTCTTCACAGAAATGTGGGAAAGATTCGGTTATTATTTGATTTTAGGAATCTTCGTGTTGTATATGATTGATGCTGACAAGGGCGGTTTAGCCTTTGATAGCAAACATGCTGATGACATCTTTGGGACATTCATTGCCCTTACCTACCTTACGCCTTTCCTTGGTGGGTTTCTTGCAGACAGGCTGCTGGGATACATCAAGGCGATTTATATTGGCGGGGCGCTTATGGGACTGGGCTACATTGGTTTAGGACTTTTCAAAGATGTGTCCATGTTCTATGTATCCATGGGGCTGATAATCATTGGTAATGGATTCTTTAAACCAAGTATTTCTACTCTTTTAGGAAATCTCTATTCTGATGATAAATATAAAGCCAATAAAGATGCAGGGTACAACATCTTCTACATGGGGATAAACATCGGAGCTTTTGTATGTAACATCATTGCAGCTTATATGAGAAATAAATACGGCTGGGGCGAGGCTTTCGTGACGGCTGGTGTAGGAATGTTTTTAGGTTTGATTATTTTTTCTTTTGGGAAAAAACATGTGGTTCATGCCAATGTAATGAAACCTGTTCAAGAGGGCGATACCACTATCAGTTCCATCTTGGTAAAAGTGTTCCTTCCTGCCATCATCGCGGGAGTTATCGGCTGGGTAATCCCTGGGAATATCTTTGGGTCGGATTCTACAGATGCCTTTATCTTTGCGTGTGTTCCTGTTATTTTGTTTTATATTTTTATTTACATCAGTGCAAATGCAGAGGACAAGAAACCTATTGGAGCCTTGTTGGCGATATTTGCGGTGAGTATGATGTTCTGGGCTGTATTTAAACAAAACGGAACTGCCCTTACCCGCTGGGCAAATTACTACACAGACAGAAGTGTTCCTACTGCTTTAGAAAAACCGCTGGAAAGCATCTATTTGGTTGATACAAAGGATTACAATACAAAGGAAGTTGCAGTTCATGACAATCAGTTCCAAACTGTAAAAGATGAAGATGGAAAACCTAAAAAAGAACAAGGGAAAGACATTTATTTCAAAAATATAAGCAAGGAACAAAAGGCAGAACTAGAAGCCAATCCAGACAAGAAAGTATATCTCTACAATACTGAGCTGTTCCAGTCTATCAATCCTTTCTGGGTCATTGCCCTCACGCCAGTAGTGGTAGGATTCTTCATGATGCTTCGTAGAAAAGACAAAGAACCTTCCACTCCTACAAAGATCGTTTTGGGATTATTCCTATCGGCTCTCAGCTGCCTTGTGATGGTAGCTGCTGTATATGCCGGAGATAACGGCGCTTCCAAAGTATCACCGCTTTGGCTGTTTGCTGCTTATGGAATCATCACAATAGGCGAACTCTGTCTGTCTCCTATGGGACTTTCTCTAGTGTCTAAACTTTCTCCACCGAGAATTACAGCGCTGATGATGGGAGGATTTTTCCTTTCTACATCGATAGGAAACAAGCTCTCTGGTATACTAGCAAGTATGTGGTACAGCTATGAAGACAAAGCCAATTTCTTCTGGGTAAATTTCGCCCTGCTGCTCATCGCTACCCTACTGGGAGTTGCCATCCTAAAACCACTGAATAAAGCCATGAAAGAAAAAGGCGTGAAATAAACCGAAACAAAAAATACCACTTATTGAGTGGTATTTTTTTTATTTTCTCTATCCGAAATATATGCTACAATAAACACTGTGGATAATATAAACGCAAATCCTATCGCATCCAAGAAGGAAAAAGGATTTCCTAAAAATACTACAGAACATATCGTAGCTACCACGGGTTCTATACAAGCTATCATACTTGCTTTCGTAGGTCCTATAATTCCTACGCCTGAAAGATAAAACAGAAACGCAAAAATACTTCCCAAAAGGACAATCAGTAATAAAAATACAATTACTACGATATCCACCTTCACTGGCTGCTCCCATGGTTTCGCTGTGATAGAAAGTGCAATTCCACCGATGAACATTCCCCATGCGATGACCACTGCCGTTCCATATTTCTTTAAAATCTCTGCTGGCTGCACCGTGTATATGACCAAAGTAATCGCCGAGAGCATTCCCCAAAACAGCGCCACAGAAGAAACTTTCAAAGTGTTCATATCTCCATGCGTAGCCAGAATAAACACACCCAAAAGAGATAAAAACAAAACAACCACTTCATATGGTTTTGGTTTTCTTTTTTCTTTAAAACAAACATAAAGCAAAATAAGCGTAGGCCCAAAATACTGAAGTACCGTGGCAATGCCTGCATTAGAATGCTGTATCGTAGTGAAATAGGTATACTGTGTCCCCAGCATACCAAAAACCCCGAAAACAAAAACCCTTATCAAATCTTTAGTATTTCTAAAAATATCAAAGATTTTATTTTTATCCTTTGCGTAAAGATAAACCAGCAAAAAAACACCCGCCAACAAAAGCCTGTAAGGTGTCAGCCAGTCAGAAGTTACTCCTTTCTGCAAAAACAAAAACTCCGCAAAAGCCCCATTTATCCCCCACAGCGTAGCACCGATAGTTGTATAGATAAATCCTTTTTTCGATTGATTCATTTTAGTTATTATTCCTTAAATATGGTCAAATAAAAATCCATCTAATCCAAAAATCTATATGCCACGATTTTAAAATCAAAACTCACAGGTCTGAGGCTCGCCAGATAATCTACTCTTAGATATTTCTGAGATGAGTATTCCTCCACCAGCTCGCCATTTTCATTATAATTAAAATTATTATTGGGAAGTTTGATAGAAGCTATCATTTCTCCTTTGTGCATTCCTTCTACCCAGCCTTTTTCATCGTCTAATTCTATTTCGGACAGCAGGTCAGTTATGCCTTGTTTAGTGTTGTATTCTATGTATTCTTTCATTTTAGTTTAGCTTTTGAACCAGTTTTGTAAATTCTTCTTCGCAGTTTTTTTCTTCATAAAGGATTTTATAAATATGCTGCACGATAGGAGCATCTATTTTATTGTTTTTAATAATCTGATAGATTCCGTTGGTAGCGTAGTAGCCCTCTGCCACCATGCTCATAGACTGGATAGCAGATTTCACGGTGTAGCCTTTCCCGATGTAGTTCCCAAACATTCTGTTTCTACTAAACAGCGAGTAAGCTGTAACGAGCAAATCCCCAATGTATGAACTTTCATTGACATCTCTTGGCTCTGGATATACCGCATCCAAAATCACTTCCAACTCTCGTACAGCATTAGAAATATATACCGCTTGGAAATTATCTCCATAGCCCAGTCCATTCGCCATACCAGCCCCAATCGCGTAGATGTTCTTTAATACAGCACTATATTCGTTTCCGAGTATATCTTGACTTTGATTAATTCTAATATAACGAGATGATAACAAGTCGCTCAGCATCTGAGTGGTTTCCTTGTTGGCAGCTGCCACTGTGAGGAAAGACAAACGCTCCATGGCAACTTCTTCCGCGTGGCACGGCCCTGCTAGAACTGCTTGACTTCTGTATCCTATTTTGAATGTATCACGGAGATAATTCGCTACAATATCATTATGCTTTGGAACAATTCCTTTAATCACCGAAGCAAATATCTTCCCTGAATAATCACAAGTCATCTTCTCTATGGTATCCGCTAGATAGATAGACGGGGTTGCCAGAATAATCACATCGCAGGCTGTCACCAGCTCATTGATATCCATTGTCAAAACCAATCGGTCTGGGTTAAATTTCACTGCCGTGAGATAGTGCGGATTGCTCCCTTGTGAAATCAGAGCCTCCCTTGTACCGTCATTACGAAGCAGCCAATGCACTTTTTCGCAGTTTTCCATCAGCATTTTTACTACTGCGGTGGCAAAACTACCACTCCCGATAACCCCGACTTTTGGTAAATTTTTGCTCTCTGTCATATCGTTTTTCATTTAAATCACAAAGGTAAAGAAAAAAATCAAGCCTTTGAGACTTGATTTTTAAAACTATTGTTTGATATTTTATAACTTTTCAAGTTGTCCTACTTTTTGCCAGTTTTTATCAATTTTCAGTGATACTGCTATATAAACTTCTTTTTTAGAAGATTTAAAAACAGTTCCCTGTTGAAGCTGAGCATTTATTTCATTTGGAGTTAGTTTGTAAATTGCACCTGTAATAGGGTCAACAACTAAACCAATAATTCCACCAAAAACAATGTTTCCTATATACCAAGCATTAAACTGCTTAGTCAGTTTAGTTTTGTATGGTTCATATCCTTCTAATCTTATCTCCACTTCATACTCTCTTTTTCTTTCTAATTTTGTTTCAAATGGAGTTTTTCCCACTTCTGTTTCATCAATAAAAACAGTGGCGTTTGTAGGTGTACTATCAAATTTGACAGTTTGTCTACTTCCTGAAACGAGAGTTGCGCAGCTGCTTAAAAAAAAGAGAGAGGCAACTCCCAATAACATAATTGTCTTTTTCATAAATCTTTATTTTATTATTTTAAGTTTGTATTGTTTTAGTTCTTCTACATTACCATCATAAAAATAAAACTCTAATTCCATTCTATGGCATGAGCTCCATAAATCAGGATAAGTAACTTTGGTTATTTTAACTATATTAGCTCCGTTTTCTCGTGCCATTTTTCTAGCTTTTATCAAATTAGAATCATAGTCACAATCTACTGAAAAACCAGTATCTCCATATCTTGCTGTTCCTATTTTAGTAGCTCCTGCAGGCACATCATGCTGTATTAATAGGAAAGCCACTTTTTCATTAGATGTCAAAGCCTCTCTTCTATTATCAAAATTACTTTTAACCCTTGCTCCACAGCTCAATAATGTTCCCAATAACATTATTAATAAAATATTTATCCTCATATCAAAATAATTTATATCCGTAAAAATTAGACGATAACCTTTACTATGTTTAAAGGCTATTTATTGCCAATAAATTTTCGTACAAAAATATCTTTTTGGTTTCAAAAAACAACATATAAATTTGTGATTTTAATCATAATAATGAGAACTCCTATGGAGGAAAATTTTATATATAGAACATTAATAATTAACAAATCAAAACCCTGCAATCACTTTTGGATAAAAACAAATAACAACAAAAATCCTTCAAAATTGAAGGATTTTATTTTTGGATTTACATTTAAATTCTAAAATAACCATTTAGACCCGCCATAAGGATTCTATGAAAAAGATCAATAACAAGGTTAGATTATTCAGCAGGTCTAAATGGTCTTTATAACATTATAACAATTACTCTGTAGGTCTGAAAACCAGCTTGTTATCAAAGCAATCTACTGTCACTCTCTCGCCTTCTTTTACATTTCCAGCCAAAATCTCTTTTGAGAGTTTATTCAGAACTTCCTGCTGTACTACTCGTTTCAGCGGTCTAGCTCCAAATGCTGGGTCGTAGCCTTTTTTCAGAATGAAATCTATCGCTTCCTGTGTTGCTGTCAAGATGATATTTCTGCTTTCCAGCATTTTGTTGATTCCTCTTAGTTGGAACTGAACGATTTTTCCGATTTCATTGTAGTTCAATGGCTGGAACAGCACCGTTTCATCTATTCTGTTGAGGAACTCTGGTCGTAGAGTTTGTTTCAACAGGTCAAATACCTCTTCTTTTGTTTTTTCTACGATTTCAGTTAAATTACTTTCATTAATTTTCTCAAAATTCTCCTGAATAATATGAGAACCAAGGTTAGAAGTCATGATGATAATCGTATTTTTAAAATTCACCACGCGACCTTTGTTGTCTGTCAATCGCCCGTCATCCAGCACTTGAAGCAAGGTATTAAACACATCTGGATGCGCTTTTTCTACCTCATCTAGAAGCACCACAGAATATGGTCTTCTTCTCACCGCTTCGGTCAGCTGTCCGCCCTCATCATAGCCTACATACCCTGGAGGCGCTCCTACCAATCTAGAAACGGAGTGTTTCTCCTGATATTCAGACATATCGATACGGGTCATATTATTCTCATCATCAAATAAGAACTCCGCCAAGGCTTTCGCCAACTCGGTTTTACCAACTCCCGTAGTTCCGAGGAAAAGGAAAGACCCGATAGGTTTTTTCTCATCATTCAGTCCTGCTCTGTTTCTTCGGATAGCATCAGCCACGGACTGTATCGCTTCCTCTTGCCCTACTACTCTTTTATGGAGTTCATCTTCCAAATGAAGCAGTTTTTCTCTTTCGGACTGAAGTAATTTAGTCACTGGAATTCCTGTCCATTTCGCCACGACTTCAGAGATATTTTCTGCGGTAACTTCCTCTTTTACAAGCTCATTCTGCTGATTCTGCATCGCCAATTCCAGTTTTTGAAGCTCGTCCTCCTTTTCGCGGAGTTTTCCATATTGTATCTCCGAAACTTTTGCATAATCACCCATACGCTGAGCCCTTTCAGCTTCTAATTTCAGGCTTTCAATATCTTTTTTAATCTGAGTCAAATCCTCGGATTTCTGCTTTTCGCTGAGCCATTTTGCGTTGATTTGGTTTCGCTCCTCAGTGATTTTCGCAATATCTTCTTTCAGATGGTCTATCTTGGTCTGGTTGCCCTCTCTGGAAATTGCCGCCAGCTCTATCTCCATCTGCATAAGTTTTCTGTCTAAAACATCCAACTCCTCTGGTTTGGAATTGATTTCCATTCTTAATTTTGCAGAAGCTTCATCGATTAAGTCAATGGCTTTATCTGGTAAAAATCTATCCGAAATATATCGCTGGGACATTTCTACCGCTGCTATGATGGCTTCATCTTTTATTCTAACCTTGTGGTGGAATTCATACTTGTCTTTGATTCCACGAAGAATAGAAATCGCTGATTCTGTGTCTGGCTCTTCCACCATTACTTTTTGGAAACGGCGTTCCAGAGCTTTGTCTTTCTCAAAGTATTTTTGATATTCGTTAAGCGTTGTCGCACCGATGGAACGAAGCTCTCCTCTCGCCAAAGCTGGTTTTAGGATATTCGCAGCATCCATCGCTCCCTCGCCGCCGCCTGCGCCTACAAGGGTGTGAATTTCATCGATGAAAAGGATAATCTGTCCATCGGATTTTATCACTTCATTTACTACGGATTTTAGTCTTTCTTCAAACTCTCCTTTGTATTTCGCACCCGCAATCAATGCTCCCATGTCAAGCGAATAGAGCGTTTTGTCCATCAAATTTTCTGGAACATCTCCACTGATGATTCTATGAGCTATTCCTTCGGCGATGGCGGTCTTACCTACTCCTGGTTCACCGATGAGAATAGGGTTGTTCTTGGTTCTTCGCGAAAGAATCTGCAGCACTCTTCGGATTTCCTCATCACGCCCGATTACAGGGTCTAATTTCCCTTCTGCTGCCAGTTCATTGAAGTTTTTAGCATATTTATTAAGTGATTGGTAAGTCTCTTCGGAACTCGCAGAAGTCGCCTTTGAACCTTTTCTAAGTTCTTTGATTCCTCCTTCCAAAAGGGATTTGGTCACGCCCATGTCTTTCATCATCTGTGAAACGGAAGAACTCACCTCTAATAACGCCAACCAAATATGCTCCAAAGTCACATACTCATCGCCCATTCTTTTAGCAATATTAGGCGCTTCCAAAAGGACTTTGCTGGCACTTTGAGAAAGGTAAATATTTCCGCCTTCTACTTTTGGGAGGCTTTCCAAAGATTCTCTGTTTCTTTGTCTTATCAGATTAAGGTCGGCTTCTGCTTTTTTCATTAGAAAAGCCGAGATATTTTCATCCACTTGGAAAATCCCTTCCAATAGATGCTGAGGTTCTATACTCTGGTTGCCAAAATCCAAAGCAATCTGTTGTGCTTTTTGGATGGCTTCTTGTGATTTTACGGTATATTGATTTAGATTCATAATTCTTTATTTTAAAAGTTATCTGAAATCTAAATTGCAAAAACCATTCTATCACATGAAATAAGACAAAATTTCCGAAAATAATTTAAAAACGACATTTTTAGTCTGACAAAATTTCTTAATTTCGCTTTTACGAGCAAAAATTAGGAACTTTATTCATTCTTTTTTAGCTGTTAAAATGCTCCCAAACTGCTTTCGCCTTGGATTTTCCTAAAATTTCTTCCAGAGTTTCCAGCGAGGCTTCTTTTATTCTTTTTACAGATTTTAATTTAGATAAAAGCTGCTGAATGGTTTTCTTGCCTACACCAGGAATTTCCTCTAATTCTGATTTTATCGTAGAATTTTTTCTTCTTGTGCGGTGATGCTTTACACCGAAACGGTGCGACTCATCCCGAACCCGCTGCAGAACCTTCAAGGTTTCAGATTTTTTGTCCAAATACAATGGAACAGGGTCTTCGGGAAAGAAAATTTCTTCCAATCTTTTCGCTATTCCGATGATGGAAATTTTCCCATACAATCCAAGGAGTTTCAGGCTTTTCACTGCGGAACTGAGCTGACCTTTCCCGCCGTCTACCAAAATCAGCTGCGGCAGTGGTTCGCCCTCATCCAAAAGTCTGCTGTATCGGCGATAGATGACTTCTTCCATCGTAGCAAAATCATTCGGCCCTTCCACGGTTTTTACATGAAAAATCCGATAATCCGCCTTGCTGGGCTTCCCGTCTTTGAAAACCACACACGCTGAAACGGGATTGGTCCCTTGAATATTAGAATTATCAAAACCTTCTATATGGCGCGGCTCTTCGGGAAGTCTGAGGAGCTTTTTCATCTCCGCCATGATGCGGTTGGTATGTCTTTCTGGATCTACTATCTGCACCTGCTTTAGTTTTTCCACGCGGTATTCCATTGCGTTTTTCTCGGAAAGTTCTACAATACGCTTTTTGTCGCCCAGTTTAGGGACAATTAGCTTCACATGTGGAATTTCTATATTGAGATGAAACGGAAGAAAAATTTCCGTAGAAGTAGAATTAAATTTATTCCTAATCTCTATCAGGGCTTCTTCCAATATTTCTTCATCAGTTTCATCCAGCATTTTTTTGATTTCTGTGGTGTAGGACTGAATAATAGAGCCGTTTTTAATTTTGAAATAATTGACATAAGCCGCCGCTTCATCACTGATAATACCGAAGACATCCACATCGTTTATATTGGAACTCACGATAGTGGTATGGGTCTGATAATTTTCTAAAATCTGTAATTTTTCTTTGCTCTGCTGGGCATTTTCAAATTCCAGTTTTGCGGCGTAGTTATACATTTCAGCTTCTAAATATTCCCTCGCTGCCTTGAATTCACCTTTGATAATCCCACGAATGGCGTTTAGCTTTTGGGCATATTCTTCCTCAGATTCTAGTCCTTCACAAGGACCAGCACAGTTTTTAATGTGATATTCCAGACAGACTTTATATTTCCCTTCTTTTATCTTTTCGGGAGCGAGATTTAGGCTGCAAGTTCTGAGTTTATAGATGTTTTTGATAACTTCTATCAGCGTTTTTGCCTGTTTTACTTTCGCATAAGGCCCGTAGTATTCCGAGCCGTCTTTGATGACATTTCTCGTTAAAAAAATCCGAGGAAAAGGCTCTTTTTTGATGCAAATCCATGGATAGGACTTGTCATCTTTCAGCAGAATATTATAGAAAGGCTGATATTCTTTTATGAGGTTGTTTTCCAGAAGAAGTGCATCATATTCGCTATTAACCACGGTGGTTTCCAGCCTTACAATTTTAGAAACCATCATTCGGGTTTTGTAGCCGATCTGACTTTTATTAAAATAAGATAAAACTCTGTTTTTCAAGTTTTTAGCTTTCCCTACATACAAAATCTCGCCCTTTTTATCGTAATAACGATAAACACCAGGCTCCGAAGGCAATGTTTTTAGCTGAAGTTCTAATTCTGAATGCACATAGCAAAAGTAAAGAATAATTTTCTAAACAAGCAAAAAACCAAACATTATGATATTTTATCTGATTTTTCTTTTTGATTTTTATCTCAGAAATACCATTAAATTATTCATCGAATGAAAAAGCAATCCCCAGATAAAACCTAATTTCAGCCTCTGCACAGAAAAAATATACCCTAAAATCATTTGCGGAAGAGCATACACAGGATAGAGCAGCGCCAGTTCCCAATGCAGAGTTTCTATATTAACAATATGCACTAACCCAAAAAGAACAACAGACACTATCGTGATTATTTTCTGTCTTTTCCCAATGGCTGTTTCTATTTCAGGTTTTCGTTTCAGTAGGTTAAAAACAAGAAAAGACAGTAATCCTGACACTACCAAAGACATTAGCAAAAGCCAATCTATTTCGATAAGATAATAAGTTTTATTCATTATCAAAAACGAAAAAACAAAAGTAAATATCGCGATATTTCTACGCTTAGGAACTAAAATCAACCTAAAAATAAGCTCTTCTACCAAAGGCCCTAAAATCACAACCATGAAAAAGCCATAATACCCTTTTATTTTCTTTTGGCTTTCTAACATTAATTTAAAAACGGAAGGAAAACCCATTTTCTTTATCAAGAATTCATCCATCAAAAGCATTAGCAATAAAGCGCAAATCTGCAATACAAAATACAATAATATGCCCTTTGCAAAATATTTTATTTTTTGGATTAAAGGATATTTGTGTCTATAATCTATCTCTGATAATGAGTAAAACTTAAGCAGGTCTTTCATATTTCATTCAAATAGCAGCGCGAATTTAATTATTTGTTGTTTTAAAGACAATTTTAATAATAGAAATTCGTATTTTTATGGCTTTAATTTTAATAAAATCTAAAAATGAGCATAGTTTTTAACTCTATATTAGACAACGATTTTTACAAATTCACCATGCAATGTGCTGTGGCAAAGCTCTTTCCAGATGCAAGGGTGAAATATGTATTCATCAACCGAGGGAAACATTCCTTCCCAGAAGGCTTCGATGATGCCCTCAGAAAAGCCATCAACGAAATGGCAAAACTCCAGCTTACCAAAGCAGAAAAAGAATTTTTAAAGAAAAATTGTCCATACCTAAATCTGCCTTATTTAGACTTTTTGGAAGGATACCACTACGATCCTTCCGAAGTGAAAATCAATCAGGTAGGGAACGATTTAGAAGTTACTGTAGAAGGTCTTTGGTACAGAACCATACTTTGGGAAGTGCCACTGCTATCGCTCATCAGTGAGCTTTATTACAAAATGAACGATATGGAGCGTCAAAGTGATGATGAAATCACCCGAAAAACCCTAGAAAAGGCTAAAAACCTTATAGAACTAAAAGTCAATTTCGCGGAGTTTGGGACACGAAGAAGACATTCCTACAAAGTTCATGATGTAGTGATGAAAGCCCTTACCCAAGATTCCAACAGCTATTTCATCGGTTCATCCAATGTTCATTTTGCGATGAAATACGGCGTGAAACCTATCGGAACGCACGCCCACGAGTGGTTCATGTTCCATGGCGCGCAGTATGGCTTTAAGATGGCAAACGCACTTTCTCTAGAGCATTGGGTGGATGTCTATCGTGGCGACTTGGGAGTTGCGCTTTCGGACACTTATACCACGGATGTGTTTTTCAAACAGTTTGATAAAAAATTCGCTAAACTTTTCGATGGCGTAAGGCACGACAGCGGCGACCCGATAGCTTTCGCCGAAAAAACCATCAAACACTATGAAAAACACGGCATCAATCCTTTGTTTAAATACATTATTTTCTCGGATAATCTTAATTTAGAAAAAATCTCCGAAATTACGCAGGCTTGCCGAGGAAAAGTAGGACTTTCCTTTGGAATTGGAACAAATCTAACTAACGATGTGGGACTCACGCCGATGAATATCGTAATGAAACTCACAGGAGTTCTGGGAGCAAATGACGAATGGATACCGACTGTGAAATTTTCTGACGAAAAAGGAAAACAAACGGGTGACCCAAAAATGATAGAACTCGTGAAAGAATCTCTAAGAATAAAATAAACCACACTTTATGTGGTTTTATTTTTTCAAATAAATGTGTAACAAAGCCTAAATTTTAATACTAATTAACAAAAAAAATCAATCAATGTCTTCATTAGAGCAGGAATTTCTGGAGAGAATAGAAAAGCATAAAGGCGTGCTTTTCAAAATTTCCAAGATGTATATGGATGAGCCGGAAGACCAGAGCGATTTGTTTCAGGAAATCACCTATCAGCTATGGAAAGCCTACCCAAGTTTTGAGGAAAAGAGTAAATTTTCTACTTGGATGTATCGTGTAGCTCTGAATACTGCGATAGTTTTCCTGAAATCAGAGAAAAAAAGAGGGTTCATCTCTCGGGAAGAGGAAATTCAGAATTTTGACATCAAAAATGAAGAATCCGCCGAAGAAGAATACAAGGTAAAGATAATGTATGATGCCATCCACCTGCTGAGTCCGATAGACAAGGCGCTGATATTCTATTATTTAGAAGACTATTCTGGGAAGGAAATGGCGGAACAACTGGGAATAACGGAAGGAAACTGCCGTGTAAAACTAAACCGAGCTAAACAGAAGCTGAGCGACCTAGTAAACGAATTGATAAACAAAGAATCATAAAATAATAATTTAATAAAAAATTCTAATGGATTTAGAAAACTTAAAACAAGTGTGGGATAAGGAAAAAATAGAATCCGTTCCCGAAATTTCCTTGGAAAAACAAAAAGAAATTCACACACCTCTGGAGATAATTCGGAAAAATATGCGGGCTGAATTTTGGATAAGTGTTGTTTCCTTTTCTTTATGGGCTATGATGCTACCTTTCATGGGAAAGAATACTGAACAGACCTATCTTCTTGTTATACTTGTATTTATAGCACTTACAATAACAGGATATTATTATCTGAAATTCTATATTTTTTATAAAAAACTGAATACCAAAAACCTTAATACTTATCATAATATTTTGGATTTAAGGTATGAATTGGTTTTAAATTCAGAGCTTTATAAATCTTTTAATATCGTATTTGTACCAATTATGTTAGGTTTATATTCTACTTTATATTTACATAACAAGGAATCTAATATTATTTTTTTTATTATACTATTTTTAACATTCTGCGTGATTCTATATTTTATAGGAAAATACTGGATGTATGAAAGTTATGGAAAACACATCATGAAGATTTCTAAAATTGTAGCTGAAATCAAAGATGAAGAAGATGGTTTTGAATATGATAGAAGTTTCCTAAAAATCCAAAAAGAACTTGACTTCCTACAAAAAGCAAGTGATTTTTGCAATGAAAAATTTAAAAAGTATGGTCAAACAGCCTATATTATATTTCTTATAATTTCACTATTGTTAATCTCACTTTTAATAGGAGCTTGTGTTGGGATTTTATATATTATATCTAAACATTATAACCAATAAATCAATGCATTAAATAACCTAAACAAAAAAACTAATCTTTTCTGTAACAATTTCTAATTAAAATACACTAATTGTAAAAATCCATTCATATATTATAACCTGTCAAAGTCTCTAAACCAAAGTTTTAGGGATTTTGTTTTTTCTCCCAAAAATCAGCGTTTTTAATATTTAGTTTTTTAGCATCAAAAGTTGGTTTTTGTATTCCATTTTTCTTTTGTGTTTTATAGTCTTTCCATACTTTCAGCGCGGTATTTCCCAGCAGTAAAATCGCTATAATGTTCACCCATGC
>CAUQOP010000007.1:0-13145 GCA_963519505.1 uncultured Flavobacteriaceae bacterium
AAACTTTGGATTTGTTTTCATATCCTTTTTTCATGCTTTGTATAATCAATCTATCTGAACTTCTCCTATAAATTTATAATATTTACCTTGAACATAAAAATAATTAACACTCTTTCTCATATTAATATCATAAATACTATTTGCTTTCATCCATATTTTAGCAGGCATTTCCTCTTTTTTACCACATATCCTTTTACGAGGAGATCCTATAATTGCTATTTCTAATTCCTTTTTACATTCTTTACAATACTTATAAGAAGGATCATACATATTCTTCATAAGTAATAATCCATTTTTCTTATTATATGCTATGTTTTCTTTATTATATATGTATATCATATAATCTCTTTGCATTTTTTCTACAAAAACAGAATCAGAATCATGAAAAACCACCACTACCTTCTTTTCCTGTGAAAAGAAATTTATCGTAACGAACAAACTTAATATATTAATCATTTTTCCCATGTCCAATAATTTGTTTCATAAGTGTTTTTATTCTATAACTGTTCCTATATATTTGTAATAATAATCACCTATCTTTAGATAATCAAGAGGATACATATCGTGAAGATTATGTTCTTTTTTCCATTCTTTAGCAGGAATAATCTTATAGTTTTTTATTCTTTTTTTAGGTTTTTCTACAAAAGCCACATTATATTCTACCCTGCATTCTTCACATAAAATGCTATTATCTACCATTATCTTTTTTTCTCTACTTTTATTATGCTCTATATTCTCTTCGAAATAAATATATATTGCATATTCTTTTCCCTTTTTTTCTATTCTTATAGAGTCATTTTTATCAAATTCTATTACTATGTTTTTCCTCTCTTGTGAAAAGAAATTTATTGTAATGAGTAGACTTAATATGTTAATCATTTTTCCCATGTCCAATAGTTTTTATTATATGTATCTTCATAAAGTTCCTTTTCTTCTGGAGGGAGATTATTCCAAGCCTTGGTATTTTTAAGGCTGCTCATCCAAACAACTGTTTTATATTCTAGATCAGTATATTTATCTTTATACATTTCTTTTAGAAACCCAACCATTACTTCTACATACTTTTTTGCCATCATTTCATGTTGCCAATTATCAGTCTTCCCATCTTTTTCAACATAATAATTAAAAAGTTCGGAATGTTGCCCTTTTTTAGAAATATTTTCAAGTTTAGTACGATCTATTTTACCATTATTTGTAGATGCTATACTTAACAATTGTCTGTATATTTCCGCATGAACAACTTCATGAATAAGAGTCTTTGCTATCATTATATTAGGCAAATTATCCCAATCCTTATTTTTATTAAATGTGATTTTTATCCAATAGTTTTGGGGTTCTGATGTTTCTGCTAGTGCTTCTTTAACACCTAATTCCCCAAAATCAAACATTAGATGAGCTACTGGAGCTTCTGGTTCAAACTTCTGTAAGTATTTCTTAAACCTTTCGGACTTTTTTGCTTCTTCATAAATTCTATTTAGCTTTTCATGTTTTACAAAAGCTTCGGTAGGTTTTACAATGTTAGGGCTTAGCCAGTCTTGTATAATCTTTTCTAATAGTTTAGGATTATCTATTTTCTCCAGCTTTAGCGCTTTTTCTATTTCAGACCAGTTTTCATTGGGGTATAGAGAAACTATTTTACTCAGCCCTTTGAAAATAGACAGATAGTCTTCCCAAGAAAGAAATCTGTTTTGGTCTAAGTATCTTATACTGTGCTTCATTACTTTCGCATCTGTGGCAGTACCATATTTTAAGAAATAAGAAAACATCTTCGCAACTCTAATGCTGTAATCTGCCACTTCTTGATTCGCCACAGTGGGAGTTCGCCTATTATATGTTTCTAAATCATCAAACATACTTTCATGCCCTGCTCCTATGATATAACCTATTTTATCATTTAACTTTTTGATATTATTAGGATTATCCATATCATTGTCTTTCATCCAATTTCTCACTTCATTTAGAAGAAGTGAATGTTTAGGCTCTCTCAAAAAATCTATATAATAAAAGTGTGGACTCTGGGCTAATTTATTTAATTGGTAATCTGCAAATGCTCCACCCGAAACACTTCCACCCCCTTCATTACCTCCTTCTACACCTACATAACTCTCTGTAAAACAATGCTCTATAACCTCTATTTCATAATGAGCATCGTTTACATATCCAGCTTTACAGGACTCCCCTACTCCATGCCCTCCTCCATTACTACATAAGACCTCATAAGCATAAATCTGCACTCTGCATTTTCTGCTCATTGTATCTATCTGAGAATCTGTTAGATTCCTATTCTTTTCTCTAATTCTTCCTGCTATAGAAGCAGGAGAGTTTATATCATTTAGATATTCATCTAAAATTATAATTTCATTATTTGGATCTTTGAATATATCATTCTTATCTGGATTAGATTTTGGGGATTATTTTCAGATATTGTACTTTTAACCTGTTATCCTTATTTACCACTATTTGCTGAATAAGATAATAAGGCTTCTGCGGAGTATAAAAATGAATAGGCAAAGTATATGTAATGGTTTTCTCTTTTGGATTAATAATCTTACGATATAAAACAGCATCATTAACCTGATTGACAAATCCTTTTTCCTTCAATGATAAAAGAGATTTTTCAGCTTTTTGCCAATCAATTTCTTTTTTCACTTTTCGGACATCTATCAATTCCGAAGAAAAAACCTTATTACTTTGCTCTAAAATACCATTCTCCTTCTCTTGCTGAAGAACATCATATTCATTTCTACAAGATGATAATGCAAATAAAATTAATGCACATATTGTGTTTTTCTCATAATCTTTTTATAATGAATAATTTGGTGCTTCTTGTGTAATAATCACATCATGAGGATGAGATTCTTTAAGTCCAGAACCTGTAATTCTTACCATTTTAGAATCCTGCTGCAGCGTAACGATATCCTTAGCTCCACAGTATCCCATTCCTGCTCTCAGTCCTCCAGTAAGCTGGAAGATAACATCCTCTAACTTTCCTTTGTACGGAACTCGCCCTTCTATTCCTTCTGGAACGAATTTTTTTGCTTCAGACTGGAAATATCTTTCTTTACCTCCTCTCTTCATCGCAGAAAGAGAACCCATTCCTTGGTAAGATTTAAACTTTCTTCCTTGGAAAATGATTTCTTCCCCTGGTGATTCATCCGTTCCTGCCAATAGAGAACCGAGCATCACAGCACCTGCGCCGCTCGCGATAGCCTTCACTATATCCCCTGAAAGTTTGATACCTCCATCGGCAATGATCGCCACATTGTGCTTTTTAGCAACTTCATATACATTATATATAGCAGACAGCTGCGGAACCCCCACTCCTGCTACCACTCTTGTAGTACAGATAGAACCAGGTCCTACACCTACTTTTAACACATTTGCTCCTGCTTTTATCAAATCTTCGGCAGCCTCAGCAGTTACAATATTTCCTCCAACAATATCCAAATCAGGGAAATTTTGTCTGATTTCTTTTATTTTATCCAAAACTCCTTTGGAGTGTCCGTGTGCAGAATCCACCGCGATAATATCCACGCCTGCTTCCACCAATGCAGAAACACGCTCAATGGTATCCACCCCGATTCCTACACCCGCTCCCACTATCAGTCTTCCCGATTTATCTTTATTTGCATTCGGGTATTCTAGCTGATTATCTATATCTTTGATGGTAATCAGACCTATAAGTTTGTTGGATTTATCTACGATAGGAAGTTTTTCTACTCTGTTTTTCAGTAGAATTTCTTTTGCTTTTTCTAAATTAACCTCTTCGTTAGAAACGATGAGATTTTCCTTGGTCATAAGCTCCTCTACTTTCATAGAGAGGTTCTCTTGATATTTCACATCTCGGTTGGTAATGATCCCAATAAGCTTATGCTCTTCATCCACTACTGGAAGTCCAGAAATTTTGAATTGAGCCATAAGCGCCTTCGCCTCTGCGAGAGTATGGTCTTTAGAAAGTGTGACAGGATTAGCTATCATCCCGTTTTCGGAGCGTTTTACTTGATTGACTTGGGAAGCCTGTTCCTCTATGGGCATGTTTTTGTGAATGAACCCCAGTCCGCCAACTCTTGCAAGAGCAATCGCCATATCAGCCTCTGTCACGGTATCCATTGCCGCAGAAACGATAGGAACATTTAGGGTTATTTTATCCGAAAGTCTGGATTTTAAAGAAACCTGATTAGGTAAAACTTCTGAATAAGAAGGAACTAGAAGCACATCATCGAAAGTGATGGCTGTCTCTACAATTTTATCATAAATAGACATAGCACTTTCTTTGCAAAATTAAAAAAATTAATTTAAAAAAGAAAGTGCTATGAGTAACGAATTCAAAATATAACTCTAATCGTCTATTCTAAGGAAATCTCCCCTTAGCGAAAATTCAAGGTCTAAATCGTTGTCAAGTTCTACTTTTTGTTTATTCCATTCTTTTTCCCAGTGTACTATTTTATTCTGTGGATAGTATTTTCTCACATAGGCCTGAATCTTAGAAGGAACTACAGAAGAAGGAACGCCGCTGTAGCTTTTCACTTCTATTATATTTCCATTACTGCTAAATTCAGCTTTTGTACCATCTTCAAAATAAACATCATAAATAATTTTGCCATCTTCTCTATCTTTGGTAATAGAGGAAACTGATTTCTTACCAAAATACTTTGTTACATTTCTCTGCACAGCAGAAGGCATGTCTCTTTTTGAAATCGGCATATCATCCTGCGCAAAAAACAATCCTGTTGCAAATAGTGCGAACATCGCACCTAAAATTCTCTTTTTCATATCTTTTCTTTTTATAATTGATGTAACAAAAATAGTACCTTTTATTGCATAATAGTAGTCGGATTGATAGATTTTATCTATTTATTATATAGGTAAGACAATATAACCCTGTCTTCATCAGCCAAATCAACCTTTCTACGAGCCATTACTTTTTCTATGGTTTCAAATGCCTTGTTCAGATTATACTTTTCATCATCTTTCATACCGCCCCAACTAAAGCTGTTCACTAAATTCGGCGGAAATCCGCTCTTGAAAATATTAGCGGCCACACCCACTACTGTTCCTGTATTCAACTGAGTGTTTATCGCTGTTTTAGAGTGGTCACCCATTATCAATCCGCAAAACTGAAGCCCTGTATCTACGAATTTTTTCAATTTATAATTCCAAAGTTTCACATTGGCGTAATTATTTTTCAAATTGGAAGAATTGGTATCCGCTCCGAGGTTACACCACTCACCGATAACCGAATTTCCCACAAAACCATCGTGACCTTTATTAGAATACCCAAAAATGACAATATTATTCACCTCGCCGCCTACTTTTGAGTGAGGACCAATGGTCGTCGCACCATAAACTTTGGATCCAAGATTAAATTTAGAACCTTCACAAAGAGCAATAGGCCCACGAAGATGGCAGCCTTCCATAATTTCCGCATCCTTCCCAATGTATATTTTTCCCGTTTTGGTATTAAGTGTAGAATATTCCACCACTGCACCTTCTTCTATGAACAAATCTTCAGTTTTTCCCAAAAATCCATTTGTAGAAGAAAGCGGTTGCGAAGTCCTTCCTTTGGTAAGTAGTTCAAAATCAAAATCTATCGCTTTATCATTGAAAGAAAATAAATCCGTAGGTTGTTTAAACAACATGATTTCTCCCTCTACATCCATCATCGTTGTAATTTGATCCAAACTAAAATTTCCCACATCGACCTTTGCTGCCAAAAGTTCATTTTCATAAACCAAAGCCTCTCCGAGCCGAAGTCCCTTTATCTGCTCCAAAACTCTATCCGATGGAATACAATTAGGCGTGATGAACAAACTTTCTTTTCCCTCTGGTCTAGCGAATTTTTGCTGAAGATAATCCTCGGTGATGTAGGAAATTTCATCCGTATTCAAAAGCTTTTTCCAGCGTTCAGAAAAAGTAAGAATTCCACATCGCATCTCCGCCACAGGTCTAGTGAAAGTCAGCGGAAGGAAATTTTCCCAATAATGGGCATCAGAAAATACTAACTGCATATTTTTTTATTTGTAACAAATTTAATTCTTTTCCTCTTCTAAACAAAAAAAACCTCCTGAAAAAATCAGAAGGTCTTTTAATATTTTCCTAATGTTACTTAGCAAATTTTTTGTACTTGTTCATGAACTTATCTACTCTACCCGCAGTGTCTACCAATTTCACTTTTCCTGTGTAGAAAGGGTGAGATGTAGAAGAAATTTCCATTTTCACTAATGGATATTCTTGTCCTTCGTATACGATTGTATCTTTTGTTTCTGCTGTAGACTTGCAAAGAAACACCTCGTCGTTACTCATATCTTTGAAAACAACAAGTCTATAATTTTCAGGGTGGATTCCTTTTTTCATAATATTCTAGAAATTATTTTTATTTTTAAATTCAATTATTTGGATAAAATGGTAATGGACATCTTATCCTTATACTAGGTATTTCAGTTTGCAAAAATATTATTTTTTTTTGAATTCACAAAAACTTTAAATATTTATCTTAAAATATTTATCTTTGAATATTATTTTAAATACATATGAAAGTAAAATTCTTACTTGGACTGAGTTTTTGGGTTTTATTGTTATTCATTTCGTGTAAAAGGGATGAAATCAACTTTGAAACACCTTCTGCGGACTTAAAATTCTCACAAGATGTCGTTTTTTGTGATACGGTTTATAATCAGGTTCGCTCCGAAACTTATTTCGTAAAAGTCTATAACATAGAGGATAAAGATGTCCGAATTCCAAAAATTACATTAGAA
Organism: uncultured Flavobacteriaceae bacterium; assembly: GCA_963519505.1. Lineage (GTDB taxonomy): Bacteria > Bacteroidota > Bacteroidia > Flavobacteriales > Weeksellaceae > JABCPE02. The sequence continues at coordinate 6,756 of CAUQOP010000007.1, forward strand.
AGCGGAAGCTCCTCGCCATACCGCATCAATGTAGATGGAAAAGCTGGAACAGAATTTTTTGATGTTCCGCTGAGAAAAAATGACAGCCTCATTATCTTCATAGAAATAGCACCTGTAGCCAATGCAAGAGAAGCCATCGCTGAGGACAAAATAATTTTCAGCTTACCGAGAGGCAGCCAGCATGTGACACTCCTTTCCGTGGTGCAGGATGCCGAGTTTTTCATAAAATCTGACACAAATCCAAATATCCTAAACGCCAATACAACTTGGAGAAATGACAAGGCTAAAATCATCTTCGGAGAGCTCACTCTCGCGGAAGGGAAAACCCTTGACATAGAAGAAGGAACGAAAGTCTATTTCACCAAAAACAGCAGTCTGAAAATCTCTAAAAATGCGAAGCTCAACATCAATGGGCTAATAGACAAAGAAGTCATTTTCCGAGGCGACAGAAATGATACAAGACACGATACTATTCCGCTCAACTGGGATGGAATTTACCTTGAAGAAAATGCAGTGCTGAATATGAATTACGCTAAGATTTTCGGAGGAAATTCTGGACTTAATCTTTATAAAACCACAGCGAATATCAAAAATTCTATCATTCATACTTTTCAGGAATATGGCATTTATTCCGTGAAATCTAAAATCAACGCGGAAAACATGGTAATGAACAACTGCGGAAGAGCTAATTTAGCCATATTCGGCGGCGGCGAGGCTAATCTTACTCATTGCACATTGGCAAATTATTGGTATCAGAGTTCCGCTTCGCCAGCTTTGGGAATTTATGCCACGAATAAATGGCGAAATAATTCTGGGAATACAGAAAATGCAAATTTGGAACTCAACATCAAAAACTCCATCGTTTACGGAAAAAAGGAAAACTCCATTTTCTTTGAGCCTGTTTCTGGATATAATTTTAATTATCTTATCAGCCATTCGCTCATAAAATATAGTGACAAAGTTGGTTATAATTTTGATACAAATCCGCAGATAATTAGTTCTATAAAAAATGAAAATCCAAAATTCCTAAACCGCACCATCGCGAAAATGAACCTTCGCACCGCAAATGATTCACCTGCTAAAAACAAAGGCAATACATCAACGGCTGCTAGCGTTCCTAAGGATATCAAAGGCGTTTCAAGAACGAGTAATCCTACTATCGGAGCTTATCAATAAGATTTAAAATGAAAAAATTATTTGGTTTCTGTTTTTCTTTGCTATTGGTTTTTATTTCTTGTGATAATAAAAACACGAAAAAAATTGAGAATTCAGCAACGGCAAATCTCATCAAAATTGGATTTTACCCAGCAACTGATGGACAGCCAGCAGAAACTATTCTCAATTTAAAAGAAAAATATTTGGTTTTTTATTCTCCTGAGGCTTATTACCACGAAATTCCACCACCTTCGGAAACCGGTCAGGTAAAAACATATAATGAACTTATTTCTGAAAATCCAAAACTTATTCCTTTTCGTGCAGAAATGACCGATAAAGAAATTCAGGAAATCAGAGTAATTATTTCCTCTTTCAGCGAACAAGATATAGAAAAAGAACCAAATTCTAATAAAAAACTTTCTGAGGAGAATGAATTTATTCCACAAATTGATGGATTAACTGTGAATATATTGATAGATTATTCCGATGGAAAAATTATTCAAATCAACCCTGTTGTCAAACCAAGAATAAAAGAATTTTATCAAAAGATTATTCATCTCTTATTAATTAAAAATAAAGAAAAAAATAATCAGAAAATTTTATCTAAAATTGAAAAATACAATTAATCTGGCGCGAGATAACTTTAAGAAACATTTTAGGGGTAGTCATTCCGACAATGAATTAGCTCTTGGACACAATCATATCAACGGAGCTGAGAACTTTTAGGGATTGTGCAAAATACGACTTTCAAAGTTGAGAGATATACACAAACATAACTTTATTTGTACATAAAAGAGTATGTGTTTAGGTATAATTGCAGAAACAAAAATTTATATTTAAGTTTGCTTAAAGAACTTATATTAATCCTCTAAAGTTATCTTAAACTATTTAAATAATATGAATTGCTATAACCACCCTAACTTACCTGCAGTTAGCAGCTGTATAGATTGCAATAAAGGTCTTTGTATAGAATGTTCCTCACGCTATACATTTCCCATTTGTGTAGAGTGTAATAAAAATAGAATCTCTCATGAACGAAGCAAAATCATCAAAGAATTCTTCATTATTTTTGGCGGAGGTGCAGTGATTACTTTTATTGTTTTATCGCTTCTCAATTCTCAAAACAGAGATTTGCCCATAATGTCATACATTATGTTCTTTTATGTTTATTCTTCACTGGTTGCAGGTTGGAGATTTCTAAACAGAATTACAGCTGACTATTTCCTTTTCTTGCCAATTATAGGCTGGTTGATTTATTTATGGTTAAATTTTTAATCTCTGGTTGTTTAGGTGTTTTTATTTTGCCTTACAGAATTTACAAAAATATTACTCGGCTAAGAGAACTAAATCAAATAGACTAAATGGAAATCAAAACACTACAAAAACAAGTAGATAATTGGATAAAGACAATCGGTGTCCGCTATTTCGATGAGCTGACTAATATGGCGATTCTAACAGAAGAAGTCGGCGAAGTGGCGAGAATCATCGCCAGAAGATACGGCGAACAATCCGAAAAAGAAAGTGATAAAAACAAAGACCTCGGAGAAGAGCTTGCCGATGTGCTTTTTGTAACGCTTTGCCTTGCCAATCAAACTGGGATAGACCTACAAGATGCCTTTGACAAGAAAATGAAAAAAAAGACAGAGAGAGACCAAAACAGGCACCAAAACAATGAAAAGCTAAAATAAAAGTTTGTCCTAAATGAAACTATTTCGCCCAGTTCTTCCAAATGAAATACAAATCACAGGCTCTAAAAGCGAGTCCAATCGCTTATTAATTCTGCAAAAACTTTTTGGAAATATTGAAATAAAAAACATCTCCAACTCACAGGATACCAAACTTTTACAAAAAGCCTTGAATTCCGATGAGAAAACAATAGACATCCATCACGCTGGCACAGCGATGCGATTTCTGACTTCATTTTTTGCGGTTCAGGAGGGTGTAGAAAAAATACTCACAGGCTCCGAAAGAATGAAACAAAGACCCATAAAGCCTTTAGTAGAAGCACTCAGAGAGCTGGGAGCGGACATAGAATATTTAGAAAACGAGGGATTTCCTCCTCTTAAAATAAAAGGAAAAAAATTAGAAAAAAATTTCGTGGAAATTCCTGCGGATATTTCTTCACAGTTCATTACCTCGCTGATTCTTGTCGGCGGAAAATTGGAAAACGGCCTGACCATAAATCTTTTAGGAGAAATCACCTCCCGACCTTACATAGAAATGACTCTGAAACTGCTTTCAGAAATCAGTGGAAAATCAATTATCCTAAAAGACAAAACTATCCAAATTCCTAATATCAAAACTCTAAAAACAACCTTCACTGTGGAATCCGACTGGTCTTCGGCTTCTTATTTTTATTCGTTTTCGGCTTTGAATAAACAAAAAATTACACTTAAAAATTTTAATGAAAATTCTCTGCAAGGCGATTCCAGAATTGCCGAAATCTACTCTCAGTTTTTCGGAATTGATACTATTTTTAATGAAAATCAGCAGGAAATTACTTTGATTCCAAAAAGTAATTTTAGCCTTCCTCAGCCCATTCAGCTCGATATGAACGACTGCCCAGACATCGCCCAAACCGTCTGTGTAACGGCTACTGCACTGAAAATTCCTTTTGAAATCGGCGGACTCGCCACCCTTAAAATAAAAGAAACCAACAGACTCTCTGCTCTTCAAAACGAACTAAAAAAAATAGGCTGCGAAACAGAAATCACGGATAATTCCATAAAATATGTCCTCTACACCAATCCCGAAAAAAACATATCCATAGCTACCTACGGCGACCACCGCATGGCAATGACATTCGCGCCCTACTCGCTAATTCAGGAAATAGAAATACAAAATCCCGAAGTGGTAGAAAAATCTTTCCCTGATTTTTGGGAATTTGTCAAATAACCCAATTTCATTTCTAAAACTGAATACCGTTTTAACAAAGGTTTTTATTAACTTTGCTGTTTAATCCTAAACAAATGAATTCTAAAATATCACAAAATATTTTTGCTTTTTTAGAAGAGCTAAAAAAGAATAACAATAAAGACTGGTTCAGCTCCCACAAATCCGACTACGAAAAGGCAAAGGCTGATTTTTCGGAATTTTTCCAAGCCGTACACAGCGAAATTGCCAAAAATGATTTCATTTCAGAGCCGAAAATCTACCGAATTCACAGAGATTTGAGATTTTCCAAAGACAAAACTCCTTATAAAACCCATTTCGGAGGCTATTTTGCCCGAAGACAGCCACAGTACAGAGGCGGATATTATCTTCATATTGAGCCTGATAACTGCTTTATTGGCGGCGGTTTTTTTGCGCCCAATAAAGATGATTTGCACAGAATCCGAAAAGAAATAGAGTTAAACGGAAAGGATTTGGATACATTTTTAAATTCAGCGAAAGCAAAAAAATTATTCGGAGGAGCATTCTGGGGCGAAGAACTAAAAACTGCTCCAAAAGGCTTTGAAAAAGAACATCCTTATGTTCATTTATTAAAGAAAAAACAATTTCTTTTGGTTCAAAATTTCAAAAACGAGGAAATTTTCAGCCCTGATTTTTTAGAAAAAGTAACAACTGGTCTGGAAGCAATGTGCCCATTTTTTGACTTCATGACCGAAGCCCTGACCACCAATCTAAACGGAGAATCAACCATATAACACAACTAAATGAAAAAAACAATCATCATCACAGGGACATCGTCTGGAATTGGCTTTTCCCTTGCAGAATATTTCGGAAAACAAGGACACAGAGTCTACGGACTGAGTAGAAAAAAGGCTGATTCTAAGCTTTTCACATCCATCCCGACCGATATCACCGAAAAAAGCCAAATAGACCGTGCCATAGAGGAAATTCTATCCAAAGAAAATCGTATCGATATTCTTATCAACAATGCTGGAATGGGCATGGTGGGAGCAGTGGAAGATTCTAATAAAGAGGAAATTATGAATCTTTTTATCCTGAATCTAATCGGAGCCGTGCAGATGATGACCGCCGTGATGCCCAAAATGCGCGAGCAGAAATCAGGACAGATTATCAATATTTCCAGCATCGGTTCAGAAATGGGACTGCCTTTCAGAGGGTTTTATTCTGCATCCAAATCGGCTTTGGATAAAGTTACCGAAGCCATGAGATACGAAATCTCGGCTTGGAATATAGAACTCTGCTCCCTTCATCTGGGCGATATAAAAACCAATATTGCAGAAAACCGAATCAAAACCACGGTTTCTGAGCCTTACAAAAATATTTTTTGCAAAGTCTATTCTACTATGAATTCCCATGTAGACCACGGAGTAGAGCCTGTGGAGGTGGCAAAATACATCGAAAAACTATTGCTAAAAAACAAATGGAAAGCTCATTACTATTTCGGGAAATTTGGGCAAAAAATCGGCATTCCTCTCAAATGGATTCTGCCACAAAAAACCTACGAAAATCTAATGAAAAAATATAATAAAATGGATTAGCAAACAGCTAATCCATTATTTTTAAATTTCTAATTTATACCTTTTTATACTTTTCATCTAATCTATTCTCTAACATTGTATAAAATTCGTATACCGCCTCTCCTGTTTCCTCTTTTCTTGCTAATCTATTAGCTGTTATATAAAGTGACCATATACTGTTAAGTAAACCCTTTCCAAAACCTTTTATTACCATATGCCCTTTATCCATATGATATTTACTACGAGTAAGATATTGTTCCCATTTTAAACCTTTGTGGTTCTTTATAAAAACTTCTCCAAAATAAATCCCAATATCCACAGCCAACGAGCGGGTCTTTATTGTGATGTCCCAGTCTTGTATTTCTATATAATCTGGAACAGCAGATCTCTTTTCTTTGTATTCTTCCTCTGAAAGTTTCTCTGTTTCTACATTCTCCTCAAACCACTTTCCAAGCATTTTCAGAGATTCTGGGCTGTAGTCTGCCTCCCAGTTTTCATAGCCTTTTGTAGTTTTTACAGCTTTTATCAGCTCTTGTAGTCTACTTTCTTTATTTTTCTCAAACCATTTGGCGTATAGTTTCAGCTCTTCCTTCGTCTTAGATTGAAAATCATAATCAATCGGCAAATTGTTTATTACTTGATACATAAGATTATTTGCTATATTTTATTATTTGGTAAATTTAAACGATTTCCATTACCCAAATTTAATAAATTCCTATCAAACAAAAACCTCTTTCCTGTAATCAAGCAATTCAATGAAGATTTAAAAAAACCAAACCCTTAAAAACGAAAAAACCTCTTTTTC